>VBLT01000109.1 GCA_005878615.1 Methanobacteriota archaeon | reverse complement strand
CTCATGTACGGCTCCCTCGTCAATCGAGCCACGATGGCCCTCTACGTCGGGAGCACGACCCGAAGGCCTTTCGGCGAATTCGTCTCGGTGGCAGGGGTCACGATGCTCGGCGTCGTCCCCAAGCTCGTCCGGGCCTGGAGGATTGACGGCACGATGGAGGGATTGGACTGGAGCCGAATCCGGCGGTTCAGTTCGACGGCGGAGCCTTCGACTCCGGAGGACATGCTCTATCTGATGTACCTCGCGCGCTACAAGCCGGTCCTCGAGTACTGCGGCGGCACGGAAATCGGCGGGGGCTACATCACTGGGACGATGGTCCAACCGTGCGCGCCCGGGATGTTCACCACTGCGGCGATGGGACTGGAATTCGTGATCATGGACGACGGCCGAGTCGGCGACCGCGGCGAGATCTTCCTGGTCCCTCCCTCGATCGGTCTTTCGAATGACCTGTTGAATTATGACCACTTCGTCGAGTATTTCGACGGGACGCCGCGGGGGCCGAATGGCGAGCAACTGCGCCGCCACGGGGATTCGGTCGAACGGCTCGGAGGCGGGTTCTTCCGACACCGGGGACGCATCGACGACATGATCAATCTGAACGGGGTCAAGACGAGCGCGGAGGAGATTCGAAGCGTCCTCGCAAACGACCTCGTCTCCGACTCGAAACCCATCTCCGTGCTGGCCGAAGGCTCGGACCAACATCGCCTCGTCGTGTACGCGGTTCCGCGCGACCCAAAGCTCCTCGCATCTCCGGGTCTCGCCGAACGACTGCGGGTGGACTTCGAGCGGGACATCAAGGCGCGGTTGAACCCGCTCCTCGCGCATGTCTCCGAGGTGATCCTCGTCCCGGAGCTCCCTCAAGCGGGACCGGGGAAGACGAAGACGATTCGCGAGCTCCGTCGAGACTACGAGGCGCGTCGGACCCGGTCTTGAAGCGGAACAACCGGGCTACTCGGCCGCCTCGATAGGAGCTGCGGCCTCGCGACCGGCGGGCCGCGGGCGCAAGGGTGTTTCGAGGACCCGATTGATCGTCACCTGGGCGATCGTCGCGTAGTACTTCGACACATGCTCCATGGGCCGGAGGACCAGACCGAGTGCGTTCGAGGACGACGCCCGTTTCGGTTCTCGGTGGTCGTTGCCGACCGAAACCGCCAGCTGATGGAGGTCTCGCACCAAGGCCAACTGAAGATCGAGCGCCTCGTTCGCCTTCTCGAGATCGGATGCGAAGAACGACGTCATCGTGAGTTCGATGATCTTCTCGAGCCGGGCCTTCAATCCGGCCACCGTCTTCGCGAATTCGCGGGATGGAGGGCGTCCCGACCGCAGCAGGGGACCGATCTCCGTCGCCAGCTCCTCCCAGAGGTCGCCGATGTTCTCGAGCGTCACGGACGCGACCCGGTTGCCGAGCAGATGCCGGGGTTCGGTGACGCCGATCTTCGCCGCCACAGTCCGGTTCTGTGCGGCCAGGAGCAGCTGCCGGACGACGAGCCAGTATAGGCGATCCACCTCCACCTCCATCCGCGCGACCTCTTCGATGCGGCCGACGGCCTCGCCGGCCAAGACGCCGAGGGCAAGTTTCTCCATCCGCGAGGTGAGGTAATGGAGCCGCCGAAGGAGGCCGTCGATCGGGAATCGGGTCGGCTCCACGAAATTCTCGATCGTCACGAACCGCGGGCCCTGGTTGACGATCGTCAATCCCGTGAGCCCGCGGACGGCCTCGTGGATCTCTTGAAGCTGAGCCGGAGAGAGCTCATCCCGGCTGCGGACCTTGATCGTGTTGCAACCGACGATGTAGTCGCCGGTGATGAGCCGCGTCAACGTCTCGGCACCGGTCCAGTCGTCGGCGTCAATGGTCGCCTCCGCCGCAGTGGGATACTCTTCAAACGGCCCGACCCGGACTCGCAAGGTGCCGTCGTCCTCGATCGACAAGTTCACGACGGACCCGGGGAGGATGCCGTTCGACTCGGCCCAAGCCTTCGGAAGCGAGACTCCGAGGCTCGAATACCCCAGTTTCTGGACCTTCCGGCTCTCGAGCTCCATGGAGGCAATATGTGTATGCCGGGGTAAATAAGTACTTCGTATGGACGATACGTATTTGCTCGATATTTGGCCGCTTCCGCACGGAGAGCTCCGAACGAAACGCAATCCGGACTCGGGCGACCGCCAGGAGCCTTCCTTCAGCCCAGGGTGAGACGGACGAACCCCACCACGACTCGAGGAAGCGTCCACACGCCCAAAAGGCTCATGAGTCCCGCCGAGATGCGAACGATGTCATGGACCAAGAGGTCGACGTGCTCGTCGTCGGAGCGGGGCCGACCGGCAGTACGGCCGCGAAGTACGCGGCCCAAGGGGGCGCCGACGTCCTCCTTATCGAGAAGCGCTCGGAAATCGGGACCCCGGTCCGATGCGGGGAGGGCGTCGCGAAGCGATGGCTGAAGGAAATCGGCCTCTCGCCGTCGAAGGAGTTCGTCTGCCACGAGGTCGACGGCGCCCGCGTGATCGCGCCCGATGGAAGCGCGTTGGTCGTGGACGAAACCCGGGCCGGGAACGAGTGCGGCTACGTCCTCGAGCGGGCCCTGTTCGACCGCTATCTCGCGAAGGAAGCCGCGAAGGCGGGGACCGAGATCCGGATCAAGACCAGTGCGGTGGGGCTGCTACGGGAGGACGGTCGAGTCGTCGGCGCCCGGTGCGAGCATATGGCCGAGACGTTCGACGTGCGCGCGCCGATCGTGATCGGCGCGGACGGGTTCGAGAGCCAGGTCGGTCGCTGGGCCGGACTCGAGACACACCTCCGGACGAGGGACATCGATGCCTGCTTGCAGTACACCTTGGTAGGCGTCGACGGCGATCCGCGGTACAACGACATCTACCTCGGCAGCTGCGCGCCCGGCGGGTACGCCTGGGTGTTCTGGAAGGGCGCCGACGTCGCGAACGTCGGGATCGGGGTGAATCTCTCGAAGATCCACGATCGCGCGGACGCCAAACGGTACCTCGACTCCCTGATCGCGCGGACGCCGAGCTTGGCCCGCGGCGAGGTCGTCGAGGAGGTCGCGGGCGCGGTGAGCGTCTCGATGCCCTTGGAGAAGTCGATCGGCCCCGGCGTCCTGCTCGCGGGCGACGCGGCCCGCCTGATCGATCCCCTCACGGGTGGCGGCATCCTGAACGGCTGCCTGTCCGGCAAGTTCGCGGGGGAGGTCGCCGCGGATGCGGTCTCGGCGGGCGATGCCTCGGAGGAGGAACTCGCCGTCTACGAGAAGCGGTGGAGGGCGCGGCTCGAGGAGGAGCTGGCCCGGCACTACCTCGTCAAGGAACGATTGATCCGCCTCGATGACGCGACGATCAACCGGGCGATCCGCGCGATCAACGAGGCTCGCCTAGAGCGAGTGACCGCGGGCACCGTGCTCGATGCCTTCCGGACCCACGACCCGGGCCTCTTGGCCATCTTCGAGGGGCTCCTCTAGCCGCCGTGTCTTCAGCCCTTCTCCAGGTCCTCGCCGCCCTCGAACACCTGCTGGACTTGGCTGTAGATCTCCTCGAAGCCGAACGTGATCTCCGAGGATACGGGGTGCACGCGGCGGTACACGCCGATCGACTCCATGCTCTTCAGGAACTCGACGTCCAGGAGGGTCTTCGGCGTCGCGCCGTCGGCGAAGAGCGCCTCGTATAGGGCGAAAGGGTCGAGCGACCACTTGACGATCCGCTCGAGATCCTCCTCGGGCAACATGTCGGACTTGCTGAGGACGTTGATGAACGGAAGCCCGTGCCGGAACTGGACCGTCGCGCTGAAGAGGACCGAGGAAACGAATCCGGAGGCGGACCTGACCAGCGCGGGATCGTTCAGGTACACGAGCGCCGAGTCCTCCCGGCCGAAGGCGTCGATCAGGACCGGTCCTGAGGCGCGGAAGGTGAACAGTTCAATCTGCCCCGGCGTGTCGATGAGGATATAGTTCGTCTGGAAGGTCTCGAGGACGTTCGCGAGTTCCTTCGCGTTCATCGCAATCATGTCGGCCGCGGCAACCTGCGCGCCATTCGGCCCGAGGTCCTCCTCCTCCATGACTTCCCGCAGGTCGACGTAATCCCGCACGTCGAGGTCCGGAGAATATTGCAACGCCTCGGCGCCCGGGTCGAGGTTCACCGTGACGCAGTCGAGGCCTTGCGAGTTCATCCAGAGCTGGAACGCGTACACCATCGTCGATTTGCCCGAGCCCGCGGTGCCGATGAAATACAGATTCCGTGCCATCGGTTGCCCGGCGTACGGGGTCGATGGAGATGAAGGTTCGCGGAGCGCACGGCGAAACGAACTCGACGTCACCGCGGTGACGCCACGGCCTCCGGTCCGTCAGCAAGGTTGATGGTCGGTAGCGGGTTGGTCCCTGCATGGCAACGGAGCGAAAGTTCACCCGGTTCGCCCCCGTCGATCGGCCGATGACGACGCGCGAGATCCCGGAGGGCGGGTTCTGCCTCTCGACGTTCCTCGTGATCGGCCGGACCGGCCGTCCGTCGCAGGTGCTGATGGGCCACCTGAATCCCTCCGGGCCGTGGGACCACATCGGGGCCCTCGACCAGGAACGGGCGGAGGTGAACAGCAAAGGATGGATGCTTCCCGCCTCCCACATCATGGTCGGGGAATCGCCGGTCGCCGCCGCGGAACGGATCCTCAAAGAGCAGCTCGGCCTCCCGATGCTCGCCCTCAACGGCCCGCACGTCTTCTCCGAGGTCTACGGCGCCAAGAATCACTGGGACCTCGAGTTCGTGTTCCTCGGCGAGCGGGACCAGATCGCGCAGCATCCGGCGTGGTCCGAGCTCGCCTTCGTCGACGTGAGCGAGACGCCCCGAGACCAGGTCGCCCGCTACCATGAGGACATCCTGGCCCACGTCGGGCGATGGGACCCCGCAAGGGGCTAAGCTCGGCCACGCGTGGGTCCTTCCTCCTTCGTAGGCGAAACCGCCGACGTGAACCCGAGACTCCGCGGTTGCCCGATTCGCGGCTTCCTGAGGAACATGGTAGGTCCTGGTAACCTCTGCAATCCCGACCGACGTCAACGAATCCAGCCGCCACCACTCGCCCGGCACGGTCAACCTACGATTGAAGGGGCCTTGGTCTACCCGATCCGGCGCCACGGCTCCTGGGATACGTCGAGAGGAGGCCGGCGAGGACAATCCCGTCCCAGATTGCAGGCAGGATCAAGTCGCTTGGAAGCCTGAGGGACAAGCTCGCTCCGCCAGGGTAGGTCATCGTCCATTCAATCGGGGGAGCAGTGAGGAAAGTCCACAACGAAAGCCCGAGCGATCCCGCCAGGGCGACCAAACCGAGTCGCCAGCCCCGCGATCCCCACGATTCGAAGGAGGCGACGCCTATCGCGGCCATGATCAGGGCGGCTCCAATCCCGGCGAACAGGATGGCCTCCACGAAGATGTAGCTGAAGTAAAGGGCGAAAGTCAGCCACCCTTGGATTATGACGGAAATGATCAACGCCGTTGCGATGAGAAGGACCTCCAGCGGACCGGGCCGAGTCGACACGACGAGGACCTCCCGAGGGGGAGCCCTGGCGTTCGGTTGCTTCGCGGAGACCATACTGGACGGAACCACGGTGTTCAACGGACCGGTCTAGACAACAAACGTTCGATTGAAAAGGTTAGTGTTTGGGAGCGAACGGATGGCTTGTCTGGAGGCGACGGACCTGAATGGATTCGATTCAGCCGGTAGGCCGTTGCCCCACGCGTCGGTTATGGCTTGGTTCTCTCGGCATCGAGGAGCTGAAGGATCGAAGCCGGTCAGCGGGCCCCGGATTCCGTCATGTGCCCGTGTCCGGGTGCAGCCCCCCTCCACCGTTCTCGCGGACCTCAATCATGAGGTGGTTGGGCAGCGCTGAGCGTACCCATTTGTAGCTACATTCGGCTGGGCGTCGCCTTGCATGTCCCCCGGGCCCGATCCGTTATTTGCACGGCCGATTTCTTGGCCCAATCTTTTATAACTTGATGCGACGACGCGATTCCGTCACGTTCAGTCGAAGGGGATACACTATGCCAACCGAACAAGCACAGCCGTTCTTGGTCGACGCCGTCCGGGCGTCCGCCTCGAAGATGCAGGGGATGAAAGCGGCTCTCGACGCCCGAGCCAGGGAACTCGATGCCCTCAGGGCGCAGCTCGACTCGGAGCGGCAAGACTTGGAGAGGCGAGCGGCGCGGCAAGAGGCCGAACGTCAAGCCATCGAGGGGGAGAGAGAGGAGGTCCGGGCCGCCCGCGCGTCCGTGGACCAAGGCCTCGCCACGATTCGAGCCGACCGGGAGAATCTCTCGGCCGAACAGACACGATTCCAGGATGCGGCGAACGACTTGGCGGCACGCGAGAAGGCTCTGAGGGAGGCTGAAAACAACGTGGAACGCCTCGATCAGGAGATGATCGGAAGGATGCGAGAGGCCGACGCGAAGTTTCTGGCGATCGTGAATCGTGAGGAAGCGCTGGTCAAGCTCCAACAGGACTGGCTGGTTGCGTTTGAGACGCGGGAGCAGGAACTTCGGACGATCACCGAGCAGATGCACGCCCAGCACGAAGAGTCCGCGAAGCTGCACGAGTCCCTCGCCCACCTCGAGTCGGTTTTCAAAGACGAGACCGACCGGCTTGCGGTAAAGCGTCACGAACTCGCGGCCAGGGAGGCAAGCCTCCTCGAGGCGCAGCGGTACCTCGCCACGGTCATCGAGGCAGCGGACGTCGGGCCGCGGGAAGCCGAACGGCCTAGCCCGCCGCCGGCGGACGAACCTCCCGCGCCGGCAGAGTCTTCCCCGCCTCCCATGCCGGTTGTCGCCCCGACGGGTCCTGAGCCCGTCGAGGCCGAACAGACACCCGAAGCCGAAGCGAGACCGGGCGTTACGAGAGCCGAGGCGATGGACCGATTGACCCGGGCCATCGAGGCTTGGAAGGGCGCCCGAGATAGCGGTCGGAGCGTGGGCGAGATGCGCAACACTCTGAAGCTTGCTAAGGACGCACTTCAAGCTGGCAAGTACGAAAACGCGATCCGCCTCGCCACGGTGGTCCTCGATAACCTCCAGCCCGCGGTGATTGCGAGGTAGACCGGACCGGATCCGCCCCCTGATCCTACTGTGGGGACTCGTAGCAACAATCGCCGTCGCGATCTTCGCCTATCGGCAGCATGTTCACCGCAGCCGGTTGACTAACGCGTGATATCGGACTCAAGCCCGCTGCGGGCGAGGCTGACGATCCCTCGGGTTCGATTCAAGCAGAGGCTGCGGGCCTGATCGGATTCGAACCCGGGGCCAAAGTTTCGGGAACAGGGCGACTATGGACGGGCATCCGGTAATCGAGACTCCGTGTCTCGCTCTTCGGCCGCTTTTTGGACTTTCACCGCTTCAGCGATGAGCCTCCGCACGATCGCGGACCGCGATGTGCGATGGAGTCGTGCCAACCGACTCAAGTTGGTCCATGTCGGGGCATCAAGAGTCAGTTGATGTGCATTTTGACGCTCACTCGCAGCACGTCGTACTCGACCTCGTCTCTTGGTCCGGGCCATTTCGTCACACGCTCCTCCATCGCCACGAAGGCCCTATAATACTCACCTATGGCCCCACGCTTCGTCCGTTGTGGCTTCTTGGTGTAGACCCACAATCGGTACTTAGACAGGTTCGGAATGCCCATCGATTTAGCCTGTCCGATGGGAACTCCGACCGGAGGTCTGTGAGGCCTAGCGGCCGCGCCTCCGGAACCATCTATCGTAGGTCCGGTGATCCACGATTTCGACGACAACGATGTACCGTTCGCCCCGATCGCGCACGACCGTATAGAGGAGCCGCCAGAACGAGGGCAGGTCTTCCAGGAACAGGTTCTCCAATCCATGCCGGTCCCTCAGGGCCTTCGGGATCCGGTCTCCTTTGACGACCTCGCCATGAAGGCAGTCCGCCAACAGAATTGGCTTGAGGGCACGGATCCTGCGCCCAATAGACGCGGAGTTCGGGTCCGAACTCGCCTGAAGTTCCTCGAGGGACTCCGTTGCCGAGGACGACAAGACGATGTCCTTGGCCCGCAGGCCCATTACAGCCTTGGCCCCTTGCGAATGGCCTCGAGGAGCTCCTGCGAGGCTTCCGGCACCCAGAGCAGGCCCTTGCTCCCCTCGGCGATCATACCTTGGTCACCGAGGAAGTTCACCGCGGCATTCAAACTCTGCCTGGTTGTGGAATGCCCCCAGTCTCCGAGGGCTGCGAGGAGTCGGTTGCGGCTCACAGGGCCGCCGGCCTTGCGCAGGGCGGCGAGCACGTACTCGATCGTCTCAAGTGTCGGGTTGGCGCCTGGTTTTGCAAATCTTGGCCGGGGAGCCTTCGCGACTTGAGCCATGGCACTCACTATACGCATGTATCTAGTATATGTATCCTTTCACCCCACGTGCGAACCAAATCTCCGGCCTTGACGGTCGATTCCGGCTCCCCGGGAGGCTACGGGCCTGAAGGGATTCGAACCCTTGACCTATCGGTGTCCCTCGGAAACCGCGCAACACGGGTGCAGGTATGACCGATAAGAGCCGATCGCTCTACCTAGCTAAGCTACAGGCCCGCGGGCGCGCCTATTAGCCGCCCTCAATTAAACGTTACGGACAGGCGCCCCATTCCAGCCAACCGGCCAGCTTTCCCACATCCACTTGGTAGACATCGAATCGGTAACACTCGTTCGGAGGCGGCTGGATTGTGAAGTAGTCTCCAGGATCCAGGAGGCCGTTCCCGTTTCCATCGGTGAAGTTGAGGGTCGCATTCCCCATCGCCAATCCCGGCTCCAGATAACCAATCTGAGCTTTGTTGACCTTGAACGAGGCGTTGAACTCCGTGAGCGCCAAGGAGGCGGTCGTGGTGTCGACGTACAGCCGCGTGCCACTGCTCGTGTCCAGGCGAAACTTTCCCCCCTCCTCCGGATTCACGACTTCCCTCGGAGACTGTTCTCGCAACCCCTGAGGGATGAACACGATGCCGAGGAGGACCATGAAGACGATTCCGGAGATCAAGGCGAAGCGCAGCAATTTCGTCGCCTGCGGCGGCGGGCTTCTCTTTCGTTTGAACTCAGCCGCGGGCCTCTTGGGCCGGGCGATCCGCATCCGCCTCACTCCACGTAAATCGCGGGACGTCCTGGGACGGCGCGGTCGGCCTTCTTCATGGGATCCCAGCGGCGTGGATCATCCGCCCGGAACACGTCGACCTTCGCCGCGAGCTCCTTGGTCAAGAAGTGGGCGTTCTCGCGGAACATGGCGAACTCGTCGACGGATCCGAACCGGTCCAACTCTTCGGGCCGCGCATGCCGCAGTTCCTCCGCGACTTGCTTCGCGTAGGACGCGGCCTCCTTCGCCAATGCCCGCATCCCGGGTTCGGCCAGGGCCTTCTCCATGAGGACGTTCATCGAGAGGCCGCCTCCGGCCGCGAGGCTGCGGGCGAGTTCGTGGACGCGAGCCTTCCATTCCGCCGCTACGTACAGGGCAATCCGTTTTGGAGTGAGCCGGGTCACCTTCAGGATTTCCCGGATGTCCGACAGGGTCGACTGCAGGAGCGCCTCGGCAGCTTCGGCCTGAGGATCGATCTCCTTCTCATTTACTTCCGGATACGCAGCATCGACGACGAGTCCCTTGCCGCCGATCCGATGCCAGATTTCCTCGGCGACGTGCGGCGCGAACGGAGCCAGGATCTTCGTCTGGACCTCGATGAACCGACGGAGGGAATCGGCGTGCGGCCGGTCCTCCGATCGACGCAAGTACCACGACCAGGCGGACTGCAGGTCGAAATACCCGTGCCGCAACGCGGCCTTGTAGGACATTTCCTCCATCGCGGCCCGCGTCGCCTTGACGGTGCGGTTGAGCACGCTCCGGAACCAGGCGTCGATTCCGTGCGTCTCACGGCGGGTCGAATGCTTCGCGGTCGCGAATCGCATCCAGTCCGCCAGGCGGACTTGGGCGATCTCGGCGAAGTCCAGGTCCACGTTCGGATCGTCGAGCCCGTCGCCCGCGTTGGCGATCGTGAGCCGGATCACGTCCGCGGGCCAATCCCGCAACGCCTCGCGGATGTACCACACGTTCCCGCGGGATTTCGACATCTTCTTCCCCGCCATCCGCACCCATCCGTTCACGCCGTAGCCGCGAGGCCAATGCTCCCGCGGGAAGATCGCGGTGTGATTGAACAGGCAGAAGGCCATGTGATTCTGGACGAGATCCTTGCCGGTGTTCCGGAGGTCGATCGGATACCAGTAGGTGAACTCCTGATGTAGGGACTCAATCACCTTCGCCTCGACGCCGAGCCGGCTCGCGATAGACCGCGGGGCGCCTTTCCCGAAGAACACGTAATCGAAGAAGGCGTCATCGAGGCGGGACGCCCAAGGGACTTTTGAGCGCAAGTCGCCGCCCTGGAGTGCGTGGGCGATCGTGTAGTATGCGGGATAGATCGTCGAATCGCTGAGGCTCTCGATGACCCAGTTCGAGTCCCATGGCAGGATCGTCCCGAGGCCGCGGTGATGGGTGCACGGCCAGTCGCGGAGCCAGTCGATCACGTAGTCGAGCCACTTGCGGAGCGCCTCCGGATGGTGATCCATCGAAGCGATCGCCTCGTGGGCCTTCGTCTTCCATTTCGGGTCGCCGTACGCGAGGAACCATTGGTTGTCGACGACCTTCACGATCGCGCGGGTCGTGCAGCGGCAGACGACCTCGCCGCTCGGCTCCCACATCGAGTCGGCCTGGCCTTTCGACGTCAGCTCCTTGCGGATCTCGTCCTTTGCGACCTCGACCCGCATGCCCGCGTAGGGCCCGCAGTTCTCGTTCAACACGCCGCGGTAGAAGCCGGCCTTGTAGACCTCGGCCTTGGCCTGCTCGAGCTTCTCCCGGTCCCCCTGGCTCCGGATGCCGAGCCGCTCGACGATCTCGACGCCCGGCAAGGGACCCCATCCCTGCGTGCGGATGATCGGCACCGGCTTGATCGCTCGGATCCGTTCCAGGTCCAGATGGTACCGGGTCAACGTCGCCTCGTCTTGTTGCAGGTCCCGAAGGGCAACGAAGTCGTCCGGCGCATCGGAAGGCACGCTCGTCACGAGGCCCGTGCCGCGGCCCTGATCGATGAAGGAGCCGGGAAGGACCGGGATCGCGCGGTTAATCGCGGGCGCGACCGCGTCTTTGCCGATCAGGTCGGCCCCGCGCAGCGTCGACTCGACGACCACCGTCCGGCCCTGCTCGGAGAGCTTCTTCGCGGCGAGCTCGTTCAGGATCCATCGTTCCTCGCCGACCTTTGCGACGACGTAGTGGGCCTTCGGATCGGCCCAGAGGTTCGTCTGCCCGTAGACGGTCTCCGGCCGGATCGTCGCCGCGACGAGGAACCGGCCGTCCGCGAGGGGGAACTTGAGGAGCGTGTACTCCATCGGCACTTCGCCCTCCCCCTCGATCCGGTCGTGGTCCCCGATCGGGGCCTGGTCTTTCGGGCACCAGATCACCGGGTGCTTGTCGATCTTGACGAAGTCGCCGTCCTTGAGATGATGGAACTGCCAGCGGACGAACGCGTCGTAGGGCGGGTTGAGCGGCGTCGTGATGAAGGACCGCGTCCAGTCGACCGCGGCGCCGAGGCCCTTCAGGTCCTCCATCGTGGCCGCGGGGAAGACCTCGATCCAGTGCATCGGGTCCGCGAACTTCGGGATCTCGCGGTCCGGGATCCCCATCTTGCGCAGGATGTCCCACTGCTTCGGTTCCTTCTCGGCCACGCGCTTCGCGGCGCCGAGGATGGGGAGGCCCGTGCAATGGAACGCCTGCGGATGGAGGACGTTGTAGCCGAGCATCCGGCGGTACCGCGACTGGAACTCCGCCCGCAGGAACGAGGTCCCGAACCCGAGGTGCTGGAATCCATTCATGTACGGATAGGGGACGGTCGAGTACCATTTCGGGCGGGCCGGATCGGCCCTCGCGACGTACACGTGGGCCTTCTCCCAAGCCACCTGCCATTTCAGCGCGATGGCCTTCAGGTCGGGGCCCTTCGAACGTGCCTCGGCCTTGGCCCCCGGCCGACGGGACGCGCGGCGGGATGGAGCCCCCCGCGGCTTCCTCGTGGCACGCCGCGGGGCGGATGGCCGGCGGCGAACCGGTCGGCTACGAGCCCGTTTGGGTTTCGCCCGCCGACGCCTCTGCCGCAGCCGAGCGGGGCGGGTTCGGGCCTTTTTTCTCCGGGCCATACGCGGCGATAGGAGGGATTTGCGTAAAGCTTTTCGCGGGGCACAGGCGCCGTCCGCAACCCGGACTTCAGCCTCCCGAAAGGCGTCTTATATCTGGCATACCGGATAAAATTCCTTGAGGCTTGAAAACGCCTCGGTTTGGGAGACAATGGAGGGGTCGTGTCCTACGTCGTATGACATTTGACAAAACGTATATGTACTGTCCTCCAGGATACCACCGAAAGAGACACGCCCAACTGCGAGGTGGCGTATGACTATGTCATACCCATTTCCGCGGGCGAGGCGAGGCATCTGGGATGGACGAAAACGAGCGGATTACGCTTCGGCTCGAGAAAGAGAACCTCGAGTTGATCGATGCGTTCCTGAAGGGCAATACGGCCCACGGAAACCGCTCCCAGCTGGTCCGCGAGGCGGTCCAGGCGTATATCCAGGCGATCCGCGAGGGCGGCGATCGGATCTCGATCCGCGTCCCGCGGTACTACCTCGACCTCATCGACCGCCTCGTCGCCGAGGGCTACTTCCTCAGCCGGGAGCACGCCGTCGTGCGAAGCGTCGAGGACTGGTTCACGCGGGAGCGGGTGAAGGAGATCCAGGACCACAAGCAAGAGGTCGACAAGGTGACCGGCAAGGTGGTCGCGGTCTCGACCGGAGAAAAGGACGGAGTCATCCCGCCATGAAGCACGCGGGCGTGGCGGACGCCGGAAGGAAGTAACCTCCAAGGCAGGGAAGGGAAAAAGGAATGGGAACCCGACAGAAGGGATGGGATGCACTCCTCGCCTCGAGCGAACGGCCTTCCGGCCTCCTTCGACAAGTCGACGGATGAGATCGGAGGCCGGAATCGATGGTACCCAAGGACTTTGTGGACGAGGTCATCAGCAGCCTGTTCGAGGACGCCGTGGACCCGAAGATCTCGGTGGTCGGCGTCGGCGGAGCCGGCGGCAAGATGGTGAGCGCGCTCTACGATCGCGATATCAAGGGCGTCGAGACGATCGCTGTGAACACGGACCCCTCGGGGCTGTCGAAGGCGGAGTGCGATGTAAAGATCCTCCTCTCGCACCGCGAGGACGAGGACCGTATCGCCGCGGCGCGCGCTTCCGCCGAGGACCAGGAAGGCTCCCTTCGGACTTCTCTCTCGTCGGATATCGTGTTCATCGTCGCGGGCCTCGGAGGTGCCGCCGGGACCGGGGCGGCCCCGGTCGTCGCCCGCGCGGCGCGCGCGAATGGCGCCGTGACCGTCGGGATCGCGATCCTGCCGTTCGAGGCCGAGGGCCGGACCGAGGTCGCCCGGCAGGGCCTCGAGGCGTTCCGCGAGGAGGCGGACAGCGTCGTCGTCCTCGACAACAACTCGCTCGACCGCTTCGCCGACCAGGTCTCCTTCCACGAGGCGATGCAGGTCATCTCGTACATGGTCGTCACGATCGTCCAGGGCGTCGTCGAGCACTTGAGCCGATCCTACCTGTCGACGCTGACGGAAGAGATCGAGAACGCGGCCCGCGAGATCGAGGAGCAGAACAACCACGCGGTCCCGGTTGACGTGCAGCCGCCGGAGACCGTCCAGGCCTCCTGGGACCTGGGGCCCGTCGCCTTCGACGACCAAGGATTCATCGGCCTGCGGTAGGTGCCAATCAAAATATCCTCCCCCAACCAACGCCCACCCGCGAGGGCTTCGGGCGGCCCCGCCGAAGAGGCGGCGGATCGGCCCTCGCGACCTCTTTCTTTCCCTGAAGGGCAGACGACCGTCAAAGGATGACTGTTCGCAGTTCGTAACCCTCCGGAGAACCGGCGGGCCGCATGCCGTTTGGCCGAGTCACCTTGACCGTGTCCTCGGTCGATTCCTCGATAGTACAGACTCCGTCGATCCGGGAAGCTCAATCTTCATCGGACATTGTCTCCTTCCCAATCTCATGGTTTCCTACCATGAAGTAATCCCCGTGGAAACGAGCCCCGGCCCCCAGGCCGTCGACATTACCCGCGAGGTGCTCCACATCGTCGCGAAGAGCCAAGTCTCCGAAGGCCTCGCATGCATCTTCACGCCGAGCAGCACGAGCGCAATCGTCACGAACGAATTCGAGCCGGGCCTCATGACGGAGGACATCCCCGCCGCCCTCGAGCGACTCTTTCCGCAGGGCCTGACGTACGGCCACGAACGACGATGGCAGGATGGAAACGGACACAGCCATGTTCGCGCGACGTTCCTCGGGCCCAGCCTCACGATCCCGGTGATCGCCGGCGCGGCGGCGATGGGCACCTGGCAGCAGATCGTCTTCCTCGAGCTCGACAACAAACCGCGACGCCGAGAGGTCCTCGTCCAGATCGTCGGGGACGGAGCGAAACCAAGGGACTAATATCGGCCGACGAATCGCCGCGCGGATGGCCGAGGCGACGGCGGACGCGTCCGCGCGGATCGCGAGGATGTCCGTCTTCCAGCTCGCCTGGCCCGTCATGATCGCGAACATCCTCCAGACCCTGACGACGACGGTCGATGTCATCATGGTCGGATCTCTCGGGGCGGAAGCCCCCGCGGCCGTCGCCGCCGTCGGGTTCGGCGGCCAGTTCATCTTCCTTTTCTTCAGTGTCATGATCTCCGTGTCCGCCGGCACGATCGCCCTCGTGGCCCGCGCGATCGGCGCAAACCGCCTCGAGGAGGCGGACCACGTCCTGAAGGAGAGCCTCGTCCTCGGGGCCCTCCTATCGATCCCACTGACGCTGTTCGGCCTCGTCTTCGCGGAGCCGATGCTCGCCGCCTTCGGCGCCGAGGCAGAGGTCGTGACCTTGGGCGGCGCGTACATCCGCATCATCTCCCTCGTCGTGTTCTTCCAGTTCATCGGCTTCCTCGGGAGCGCGGCCCTCCGCGGGGCAGGCGACACGGTCACGCCCCTGTGGATCGGCGTCCTCGTGAACATCGTGAACTTCGTGATCAACGTGAACCTGATTTTCGGGAATGCGTTCGTCCCCCGCCTCGGAGTCCCCGGGGCCGCGATCGGCACCTCAATCTCGTACGTCGTGGGCGCCCTCATCTTGCTGGCCATCCTGGTCCGAGGGAGGGGCCGGTTGAAACTCCACCTCTCCGGGTCCTGGGTCGACATGGAGACGGTGCGGCGGATCTTCCGCATCGGATGGCCCGCGGCCCTGGAGCAGATCCTCCTCCAGGTCGCGTTCCTCCTCTGGGTTGGCATGGTCGTCGTGTTCGGCACCGAGATCCTCGCGGCCCATCAGATCGGCCTCCGGATCCAGAGCTTCGCGTTCATGCCGGGCTTCGGTTTCGCGATCGCCGCGACGGCCCTCGTCGGGCAAAACCTCGGGGCGCGGGATGCCGTCGCCGCCGAGAGGAGCGGTTGGGAAGCCACGAAGTTCTCCGTGGCGGTGATGAGCGTCATTGCGATCGTCATCTTCCTCCTGGCAGAGCCGATCGCCCGCGGTTTCATCGGCGACCCGGTCGTCGTCAGTTGGAGCGTGACGTTCATCCGGATCCATGCGATCAGCATTCCCGCGGTCGGCATCTTCTTCGCCATCGACGGCGCCCTCCGCGGCGCCGGGGACACGCGGTTCCCGCTGATGACTTCCTTGAGCGGCATGTATGCCGTCCGCCTCCCGTTGTCCCTGGTCTTCGGGTTCGTCCTCGGCTGGGGCATCGTCGGGGTGTGGATCCCCCTCGTGATTGAGTACTACTACCGATCGGTCGTCATCGCGAACCACTTCCGCCGCGGGAAATGGAAAGCCCTCCGGGTCTGAGGCGGCAAGCTTTAAGCCGACGGGACCGTAGGTCCGCGACGGGTCGATCCCATCGCGAAGGACGTTCAGGGAGAGAAGGTCGCGAACTCGTTTCGGCTGAACAAGGTCGGCGTGACGGGCGTCGTCAAGCCGGTCCAGGTCCGTCGCCCGAATCGGGCCGTGACGCTCACGACCTCCCTGGATGTGTTCGTGGACCTCCCGCCGGACCAGAAGGGTTCGCACCTCTCGCGGAACCTCGAGGCGATCAACGAGGTCGTCGATCGGTCCGTCCGGGAGCCGGTCGAGAGCCTCGAGGAACTCGTCGACACGATCGCCCGCTCCCTCCTGAAGCGGCACGATTACGCCACCACCTCGGAGGTGTGGGCGACCGCGGACTATTTCCTCGAACGGACGTCGCCCTGGGGACGGACGTCCCTCGAGCCGTATCGCCTCGTCGCGCGGGCGAACGCACGACGCGGGGAACGCGAGGTCGAACGCTCGATCGGGGTGGAGGTCGTCGGAATGACCGCCTGCCCGTGCGCGATGGAGACGGTCCGTGACGACATCCTGAAAGAACATCCCGAGCTTGCACGATGGCCGGACGGGATCCCGATCATCACGCACAATCAGCGGAACCACACGACGGTCATCCTTCAGGAGCCGACGGGGCACGACGTCGAAGCGGACGAGCTGATCGACATCGTGGAGGATTCACTGTCGGCGCCGACGTTCGGGCTCCTGAAGCGACCGGACGAAGGCCGCCTGGTCGAGATGGCCCACCGCAATCCGAAATTCGTGGAGGATGTGGTCCGCGACGTGCTCGAGCGTTTGCTCAAGCGCTACCCGAAGATGCCCGATTCCACCCAGGTCCGGGTGAAGTCCGAAGCCGAGGAATCAATCCACAAGCACAACGCGTTCGCGGAACGATCGACGACCTTCGGCGAACTGCGCGCGATGTGAACGGCACTGCGTTTATCAGTCGTCAAGGCCGTCCGGACGTCCGATGGCAGGCTCCAAGGCGCTCGAAGGCCTCACCTTCGCGAGCTTTGCGTTGCTCCTCCTCTTGATCGTGGTCGGCTACGCCACCGCCGGGTCCGAGACCTTCGCCCTGGTCGCCAGTGGGCTCGTGTTGACGCTGGCCGCGTTCGCGTTCGGGCTGTACGTCACCCAGAGCCGATGAGGACCACCGCGACCGCCGTCCCGCCTCCTCTCCCCCGCACCGGCAAAGCCTGAAGGGTCCGTTTGTCTTCCGCGATGCGATGGTCGTTGCGGTCCTGTGTCACATCTGCCAGCGCCCGACGCTCTTGGTCTGTCGCAACTGTGGGCGACCGGCGTGCGACGACCACCTGGTCGGAAGCGTTTGCGTCCAGTGTCGCGTCGGTCGGCGCGCGCGACGACCCGGTGTCCACGCGTAGGAAGTGCCGTCACAGCAGGCGTTTCGCGTCGTCCTTCTCGAAGCCGAGCGCCTTCAGCGCGTAGGTCAGCGCCTTCTGGCGGATCATGTCCCGCGTCTTGTCGTCGAGGAACTGTTCCATGATCACGGGCGCCTTCCGCGCATATTGAATCGCGAACTCGGACCAGTAGAACGGCGCATTCTCCTCGTCCAGCCGCGCCGCGGCGTTGTACTGCTCCTCCGCTTCGTTGAAACGCCCCAGGTCGACACAGAAGGAGGCGAGCGCGTCGCGGTATTGCGGATTCTCGCCATCCAGCTCGATCGCCTTCTTGTAGAGGGCCATGACCTCGTCCGCCTCCACCTTGGGGACGCCGAGGGCGGCTTCCGCCTTGCCGAAGAACGCAACCGCGTTCGAAGGATCCGCCTTCGTCGCCTTGTCGAAGGCCTTGTACGCGGTATCGTAATCGAGCTGGCCGAGGGCCTGTTCGCCTGCGACGATGTCGGCTTCGGCGGAGGACGTCATCGGAACCGGAGCCGCAGAACCTCGGAGGGACAATAAAGATTCCCCTGGTATTCTCAATCGGGATGCGGCCGCGCTACAGGATCGCGCGGTGGTCCCGCAGCCAGTCGAGGTCGCTCAGGTATAGCTGCCGGATGTCGGAGAGCCCCTCGATTGCCATGATGAGTCTCTCGAGGCCAAGGCCCCAGGCCAGGACCGGCGAACCGATCCCGAGCGGGACGGTCACCTCCGGCCGGAAGATCCCGCTCCCCCCGAGTTCCATCCAGCGGCCGTCGGATGCCTGCCCCTCCGGCTCCATGCTCGGCTCCGTGTACGGGAAATAACCGGGCCGGAACTTCACGCGGTTGAAGCCGAGCCGATGGTAGAAGGCCTCGATCGTGCCGATCAACTGGGCGAGGTTCCCGCCCTCCTCCATCACCACGCCTTCGATCTGATGGAATTCCGGCAGATGTTTCCAGTCCGTCGCGTCGGGCCGGAAGTTACGGCCAATGATGAACGCCTTCTGCGGCGGCTCCGGGTGCTCCATGAGCCACTTCAAGGTGACCGGCGTCGTGTGCGACCGGAGGACGGCCCGCTCCGCTTCCTTGCGGTCCCACTTGTACCGCCATCCCGCGCTGCCCGTCCCGCCTCCGTTCTCGTGGGCCTCCGCGACTTTGCGCAAGATCGACTCGTCCGGAAGGCGGAGGGTCGACGGCTTGGCCAGGTAGAACGTGTCGAGTTGGTCGCGCGCCGGATGGTCCTGCGGCTGGAACAGTGCGTCGAAGTTCCAGAACGCGGACTGGACGAAGTCCCCGTCGATCTCCGTGAATCCCATGCTGAGGAAAATCCGACGAATCCTCTCGATGTACGCCCCGAGGACGTGCCGTTTTCCCGGCCGGACCAGGGGCGCAAACGCCTTCGTGTCATAGCGTCGGAAGTCGACCTGCTGCCATTTCCCGGACCGCAGGAGCTCCGTCGTCGGCTGTGCCACCTCTTCCTTCAAGGTGAGGCCCGCCGCGAGGATCCTCTCGCCCGCGGGCGTCAGGGCGATCTCGCGCCGCACGGACTCCCGTTCCTTCACGAGCTCCCGGCGCGACTTCAAATCCCGCAAGACGTGCGGGTCGATCGCGTCCTCCGGCAGCTCGCCCTTCGCGAGCCGTGCGAGCAGCAGCTCGTCCGGACCTTTCGACCCGGCGGCCTCTCGCCCTTCGGGGGTCACGGAGACGACGCTGCCCTCCGGGCCTTTCGCCACCTCCGCCCAACCTTTGCGTCGCAGCCATCCGAGGGCGACCGCGAGCTCGCCGTCGTCGAACTTGCAGGCGGCCTGGAGCTTGGGAACGGACATTTTGCCGCCGGCCCTGATCAATGCGCGGAGGGCCTTCCGCTCGGGGAGCGCTTTGCGGGCCACGGCCGGGGTCGCCAGTCGAAAGGAATGGACGACGCGCTCCTTCATCGTGACGAGGCCTTTCGCCTGCAGCCACGACGCGGCGTTCATCACCTCGACGAGTTCGCGGAACTTCCCCGCGGCCTTCAATTCCTCGGGGGACGCCTTCTTAAGCTTGCCGAGCGCCCGCAGGACCTTCTTTTCAAGGTAACTCAGCTCGTCCGCGGAGGCGGGCATCCCCAGCGGGACGGCCCCTTCCGTTATATGATTTTGTCGCACCGCCCACGACGTTTTTTCTCCCGTTGGGGCCGAGGATTCTCAGGGCTGAGAACTACGGCGTCCCCTATATATGAGAAAACGGAACATCGCAACCTCCAGTGAGTCAGCCAACGCCTTCGAGCGCCCGAGCGCGAGCCCGCAACGAGGTGTCCTGAAATGGAGGAACGCTTCCCGACGAACTATTCGGTCCTGCTGAGCGGACCGCCCGGGGTCGGGAAATTCGAGTACGTGCTCTCCCGGATCCGCGAAGACTTGCGCCTCGGCGAGCGGGTCGTCTTCGTCACCCTCGACCTGCACCCGACGGAAATCCGGGCGCGAGCCAAGGCGCTGCGCTTGGACCTCGAGGCGTACGAGGGAAAGGGCCTCGTCTTCGTCGACTGCTACAGCGCGACGTCCTCCGAGCGGCCGGAGCCGCCTGCGGGGAAGAAGACGTTCCTCGTCTCGAGCTTCAGCAACCTCGAGGGCATCGGCATGGCGATGGGCAAGGCCGCCCAGGAACTCGGGACGCCGGTCCGCATCTACTTCTACACGATCTCCACGCTGTTCCTGCACAACTCGACGCAGGCGATCGCGAAGTTCTTCCAGATCATCACGTCGCGGGCGAAGACGAACCTCGGCTTCATCCTCTACGCGGTCCAAGAGGGCGTGCACGAGCCGCTGACGATGAACCTCCTGCGGTCCCTCGTCGACGGCGTCGTCGAGATGCGTTTCTCCGAGACGATGCAGTCCGAGCTCCGGATCCATCACATGCGCGGGTACCGCGTCGACGCCTCGTGGCACCCTTTCATGCAGCTGCCTGAAAAGGTGGTGGCCCTGTGATGGCCGCTCCGGCGCGGCCCGTCGGGGCCCGAGCGAAGACGGGCATCCCCGTCCTCGACGATCGCCTGAAAGGAGGCTTCCCGCGGCCCTCCACCTTGCTCCTCTTCAGCGACAAGCCAACGGAGAAGCGGATCTTCGGCGAGAACTTCGCGGTCCAAGGCATCCGGGCGGGGGAGCGATCCCTCTACGTCGACTTCTTCCGAGCCCCGCAGCTCGCCCGCGGGGAGCTGAAGCGGTTCGGGTCCGGCGACGCTTCGAATCTCGTCCTCGTCGATGCCACGTCGTCTCAGCTCCTCCTGCCGAGTCGGGAGCGATACCACATCGACGACATCGGGAGCCTCGAGAACATCCGCGAGACCATCATCACCGCGGTGCGGGCCGAGAAGCCCAGTCGGATCATCATCGACTCGATGGAGTTCCTCGTCGACCGGTTCCCGAAGGAGGACGTCCTGCGCCTCTGGCGCGAGCTGATCGAGGTCGCCCGGGCGATTGGCGCGGTCATCTGCTTCCTGTTCATCAATTGGACCCTGGAGGAGCGGGATCTCCAGGAGATCCGAGGCATGTCTGATTTCGTCGTCGAGTTCCAGTCCTCCCTTCGCGGCGGGATCGTTCGCAACTCGATGCGGATCAGTCAGATGGCGGAGGCCGGGATCAAGACGAACTGGATCCCGTACACGTTCAAGGACCTCATCGGCCTCACCGTGTACTTCCCTCGGATCCTCGTCACGGGGCCGTTCGCCGCCGGCAAGTCCACCGTCGTCAAGGCCCTCTCCGAGAAATCGATCTCGATCGATCGCATGGGGACGACCGTCGCCTTCGACTACGGGAATGTGAACATCACCGGAATCGAAGCGGAGATCTTCGGCACGCCGGGCCAGGAGCGTTTCGAATTCATCTTCAAGATCTTCGCGCGCGAGGTGAGCGGGGTCCTCCTCGTGATCGATGCGACCCACCCGGACGAACTCCCCCGGGCGAAGCAGATGCTCGACCTCGTCGGCCCGCGGATCCCCTACGTCGTGCTGGCGAACAAGAGCGACCTGCCGGGAGCGCTTTCCTCGGACGACATCTCCCACCGGATGGACCTCCATCAGGACGTGCCGGTGATCCCGACCGTGGCGACGGAGAACCGCGGGGTCCGCGAGGCGTTGCTCCTGCTCGCCGAGATGATCATCGGGGTGCGCTAGATGACCGCCGACGCGGGAGCCCGCCTCCAGTCCGTGCTCGCGGAGCTGCGACGCCTCCCCGGCATCCTTGGCGTGACGATCGCCCGCCGCGACGGGATCCTGATCGCCCATTCGCTCCCGAAGGCGATGGACCCGAAGAAAATCGCGGCGATGGCCGCCGCGATCGTCGGCACGTCGGAGATGGCCGCTGTGGAGATGGGCCTCGGATCGTTCAACCAATCGATCGTGGACACGCATGTCGGGATGATGATGGCGACCGGAGCCGGCGAGGAGGCGATCCTCGTGACGATGCTGCGGAACGAGGCGAACATGGGCCTCATCCATATCGGGGTCGACCGGGCCGTCGAGTCGATCGCCGCGATCCTCCGCCCCGAGGAGGTGCCGGCATGACCGATGTCTGGACCCGGATCGAAGAGACGATCGACGAGCTGTCGCACGTGACGGACATCAAGAGCTGTGCGGTGGTGCGGCGCGATGGTCTCGTCGTGACGCACACGCTCCCCGACGGAGTGGACCCGAAGATCGTCGCGGCGATGACCGCCGCGATCGTCGGGACGTCGGAGATGGCGACGATCCAGCTCGCCCAAGGTCGGTTCGTCCGGGCGATCGTGGAGTCGGACCATGGCAAGCTCCTGAGCCTCGGCGCGGGAGAGGAGGCCCTCCTCGTCGCCCTCGTCTACGACGACGCGAACTTGGGGCTCGTCCTCATGGCGCTCGAACGGGCCGCGAAGCAGGTGGAGCGCATCCTCCAGGACGCGGGGAACGGATGAACGAACGAGGGAGGACCGATGCCAGCGACTGAAGACGGGGCGAACCGGCTCCTGAACTTCTTCCTCTACGGGATGATCCGGGCCTCCGAGTCCCTCGGAAACCCCGCCCTCTTCATGCGCTCCGTCATCGAGGCGGGCCTCCGACGATTCCTTTTCACGAACCTGCCGGGCTTCGCCGGAGCGCCGGAGGACCCGACGAAGGCGTGCGAAGCCTTCACGAAAGCGTCGGACGAATCCGGCCTGATCGACGGGAGGGACACCGTGTTCCGCGGCGATGGCGAGTCTGTTTCCGCGGAGATCGGCGACCATTGTCCCTACCGACGCATGTGCACGGTCCGCCATGACGAGGGCCGTCCGGTCTTCTGCGTCCGGGCGTCCATGCTCGCGGAGATGCTCCGGGTCCGCCTCGAGGCGGACTTCGACCCGAAGCTCAACCGGTTCGGACGACCGTGCCAGATCACCCTCACGCGCTCCCGTTGGAAGGGTTCTTGATGGAGACCAAGAAAATGGAGACGAAGAAGGTCCTCACCTACGTCGATGGCCTCGACGAGGCCCTCGGCGGCGGCCTGCCGGCCGGGCACGTCGTGCTCGTGTCCGGCCTCCCGGGGACGATGAAGTCGACGTTGAGCTACTCGATCTTACATCGAAACGCGACGGAGCGAGGCGCCCGAGGCCTCTATGTCTCCCTCGAGCAGACGCGGAAGAGCCTCGAGGATCAGATGTCCGCCATGGGCCTCGACGTGGAGGCGGTCCGCGGCGACGTCCACATCCTCGACGTCGGCACGATCCAGAAGGAGATCGGGAAGAGCGCGACGAAACCTTGGATGGAGTTCCTCCGGCGCACCCTGACGACGAAGAAGGACATCGATGGGATCGACCTGATCGTGATCGATTCGCTGGAGGCCCTCGAGGTCCTCGCGAAGTTCTCGGATCGACGGACGGAGTTGTTCCAATTCTTCGAGTGGCTCCGGGATCTCGGGGCGACGACGCTCGTCCTCGGGGAGGCGGCTTCCGAGGCTCCGTTCCTCGGGCTCGAGGCACCCCAGCCGCGGCGGGACGAGACCTTCCTCGCGGACGGGATCCTGGAACTCAAGATGCATCCGATCACGGACGTCGAGGTGCAACGGCGAGTCCGCGTGACCAAGATGCGCGGCTCGCACCACAAGACCGGATTCTCTGCGCTCGTCTTCGAGGACGGGCGGTTCCACGTGACCCCAGTCATCAGCCCGTAGGAGCCCCATGCCGAAACTCCACCCGTGCCCGAACTGCGGATCCTTCAACAAGAAGGACGCTCTGCATTGCCACACATGCGGCGAGGCCCTCCAGGGGCCTGCCGAACCGCTGCCCGAACCGTTCTCGGAGCCTCTGCCCGAGCCGTCCGCTCCGCCGGTCCCGAAACCTCCCGCGGTGCCGCCCCAACCCGGACGCGAGGCGACAGCCGTCGTCCTGAAGCAGGTCATGGGGGGCCAAGTATACAGCGCACTCCTCGGTGACGAGCGGAGGCGACGGGTGCCGGACCCGCCCCCACCGCCCGACGCGGACGCCGCTGCACCCGCGGACGTCGCAGAACTGGAGATCGAGGACAACTCCGACGTGATCGCGGCGGCGATGGACCGAATCCGCGCCAAAGCCCACGAAGAGGGACACCGGTTCAAGCCGTATGTCCGGTCGAAGAGCCGACGCGACGCCGGGCCGAAGGCGACGGAAGAGCTCGCGGAGCAGATGGCCGTCGCGGTCGCCCTCCTTCGGGAACGTCGGTTCGAGGAAGCGATCGAGCCCCTCCTGAAATCAATCGCCCGCGACGACGAAAATCGGACCTCATGGATCCTCCTCGGGGAGGCGTACCTGCGGGTCGACCGCCCCTACAAGGCTGCGGTCGCCTACCTTCGGTCCCTCGAGTTGAGCCCGAAGGACGAACAGGCCTGGCTCGGCCTCGGCCGCGTCCTCCGATTCCTCGATGAGCTTCCGACCGCGGCGTCGGTCCTAGAGCGCGCGACGCGGATCCATCCCGATCATGCCGACATCTGGGCCGAGCGCGGGCTCGTCCTGTCGTCGATGCAAAAGTTGCCCGAGGCTCTCCGGAGCCTAGGAAGGGCACTCGAGCTCCGCCCGGAGCACCGCGTCGCCCTGGCGAAACGCGCCGAGGTGGAGGCGCTGGTCGAGGAGCAAGGGGCCGCTGAATTCGAGGCGGAACTCGCGGCGCCTCCCGAACCCGACGCGACGAACCAGTCGGCGACCGTGGACGCCGCCTTGGCAGGCGACATCCTCCAAGAGATCGAGGAAGCGCTCCACGAGGAGACACGGAAGCTGGGCCGCGAGCCTTTGGAGGAGACGAAGGCGGAACCTGCGGCGCCGCCACCGGAGGCCCCACGCCCTCCGCATGTCCGCACGTTCGTCGAAGGCCTCGACCAGACGATGGAGGGCGGCATCCCCTGGGGCCATCTGGTCCTGATCGAGGGGGCGCCGGGGACGATGAAGTCCTCCCTCGCCTTCTCGATCTTGCTCCACAACGCCGCGAAGGAAGGGCTGCACTGCCTCTATCTATCCCTGGAGGAACGCGCCTCGAGCCTGCTGCGGCAGATGGGTTCCCTCGGCCTCAAGCTCGACGTGCCGAAGGGGTCCCTGATCGTCCTCGATCCGCGGACCGCGGCGGACATTCTCGCCGAACGGACCGACTGGGTCGAGGCCCTCGAGAAGGGCATCCGCGCGATCAAAGAGAAGCGCGGCCTCGACCTCATCGTGATCGACTCCCTCGAGGCCCTCGAGGTCCTCGCGAAGTTCAAGGACCGCCGGCGGGAAATGTACCGCCTCTTCGAATGGCTGCGCGATCTGGCGGTCACGAGCTTCGTCATCACGGAACGGCCGGACTGGCTCATTGCGGGGCACGTCCTCCAAGGCCGCTGGGACGAGGACTTCCTCGCGGACGGCGTGATCCAGCTGCGGATCCACATGGTCTCCGACCTGGAGGCGCAGCGCCGCCTGCGGGTCGTGAAGATGCGAGGGACGAAGCACGACACCGGCTACCTGGCCATGGTCCTCGACGACGGACGGTTCCGTGTCACGCGGGCCATGAGCCCCTGAGGGTCCATGCCGAAAGCGTTCGTCTACACGCACATCCGCGGCTTCGACGAAGAGGTCCTCCGCGGCGGCATCCCGCAAGGCCACGTGATCCTGATCCGCGGTGCGAGCGGGACGATGAAGTCCTCCCTCGCCTACTACATCCTGTACCACAACGCCCTCGGCGGTCTCCCCGGCCTCTACGTGACGTTGGAGCAAACCGCGGGCAGCCTCCTCGAGCACGTCGCCGCGCTCGGGCTGAAGGCGACCGCCGTCTCCGACGCCCTGCCGATCCTCGACCTGAGCCGGGGACGCGAGCACCTGGAGGAGATGGTCGCCAAGGTCGGCGCGATGACGGACGCGACGGCCCCGCGAGGCGAGGCCCTCGTCGCGGTCCTGAAGGCGAAGATCCTCGAGCTGCGCAAGAAACGGAAGTTCGAGCTGCTCGCGATCGATTCCTGGGACGCCCTCGAGCTCATCCTGGACTTCCGCGACCCACGGGCGGAGACGTTCGGGTTCTTCGAGTGGTTGCGGGACCTCGGCGTCACGAGCCTCCTGATTTCGGAGGAGCCGGAATTGCAGGCGCCATCGACGGGGCTCGAGGAGGAGTTCCTCGCGGACGGCATCGTGTTGGTGCGCCTCCAACCGGTCACCGAGACGGCCTACCAGCGGCGGGTGCAGTGCGTCAAGATGCGGAGCGTGAACCAGGACAGCGACGACCACACGCTGCTGTTCGAGAACGGCCGGTTCGAAGTCGCACGGGCGATCGGGTGAGGCGATGGACGGACGCCTTCGCGCCCTCGCGATCCGGAGCGCCTTCCTGTTTCTCCTGTCCCTCGTCCTCGTCGCGGGGTTCTGGTACCACCGCGAGTTCTACCAGATCGGGTTCACGAACCTCCTCGTCATCGGCGGGTTCGTCACCTTCCTCGTCATCTGGGCCGCGCGCCTCGCGATGACCGGCGAGTTGCCCCGGGGCCGTGCGAGCGGCGAATTGACGTTCACGCTCGACGAGGGCGACCGCCTGCTGAAGAGGGTCGCCCGCGCCGTCGTCCGACCGACGGAAGGACTGAAGGCTCCCGGGATCGGCCGCGTCGTCCGGGCCAAGTACGAGACCGGGACGGAATTCGCGCGCCTCCTGATCGAGGACGCTCGTCGCATCTTCGGCGGGGACCTCACGGACGAGGACGCGCGCGAAGCGGGCTATCGATCCGCGTCGGACCTGCGGAAGGCCGAGGCGTCCCGATGGCGCGGGCGGCCGGACGAGATCCTCACGATCCTCCGGATCCGCGTCCTGGGAGGGAGCCGTTGAACCTGTCCAGTGCCGTCGTCCTCGGTGGCGTCGCGGTGGACGGCTGGCTCCTCGCCCTCGTCGCCATCCGCGGTCGGCGGCCTTGGCTCCAGGCGACGTTCGCGGCTTGTGCCCTCTCGTTTCTCGTCGCGGGCGCGTCCTTCGTCGGGCGAAACGAGGGCCTCCTCCCGCCGGTCCGCGAGGACGTGGTCCTCGGCCTCCTGCTCCTGTCTCACGCGCTGACCGCGATCCTGGTCCTCGGACTCATCCACGGCGAGGCCCTCCCCCGGCAACGCGCGATCACGTTCCTCTTGCTCGCACCGGTCCCCCTCCTCGCGACCTTGGCCCCCGCCGAAGGTTGGACGGTCGCCACTGCCTACGAGGGAAACGTCCTGGGCGGATTCCTGGTCCTTTGCCTCGGGATCGCATTGGCCGAGACGATCTACGCGCGCCGCGCGAGCCCGATGTTCGCCGCCCACGCGTTCTGGATGGGGGTCGGCGTGGTCTCCTTGATCGTGGCGGGGCCGGTCTACGTGTACGAGTTGGAGCTCCTCGGACAGGCGCCGCTCGTCGGCGCGAACATCGCCGCTCCTCTGGCCCTCGCGTGCTTCGCCCGGGTGGCCCTCCTGACGGACCCATACCCGGTTTCGCCGCGACCCTCCCGAGGAAGGAAGGTGGCCGCCCAACTCACAAGCTCGGACGCGATCGTGTTCGACGAACGCCGGCCGAAGTACGCGCTGCGCACCGCGGAACAGGAGGCCCTCTCCGGTCGGGCCACGCTCCTCGTCGGTCGAGGGTCGCCGCAGATGACACCGAGCGGGATCAGTGCCGCGACCGTGCCCGCGGACCGACAGGCGGCACTCCGGACGATGACGACCGCGGCCGAGTTCCTGGGCTCGTCCCCCGGTGGCCTCCTCGTCCTCGAGGACCTGGCCGACCTCGCGGCCCTCTCCGGGTGGAAGCCGGTTCTCGAGGTCGTCATCCGCCTCCGACACCTCGCGCGCGACACCGGCTCCACCGTCGTCCTGTGCCCCTCCCGTCTCACCGAGTCGGAGCGAAAAGGTCTCAAAGACCTCGATCTGACCTGGTGGACGCTTCCCGATCCGGCGACGGAACTGGTCGCGATCCTGAAGCAGTCCTTCGGGACCGGAGCCGTCCGCCTCTTCGATGCCTTTTGCCGAGCCCACGGCCTCCGCCCCGACGACGTCACGACGGACCACGTTCCCGCATTCGAGGCATTCCTGGCCCGCGCGCTCAGGGAGCTTTCCGGAGCCGTCGGCGGTCCCGCGGCGCACGGCCTCCGCGCGCAGTACGAGGCCGCGGCGAGCGTCCTCCGATCGTTCGCCGCCCAAGGAGCGGTCGACCTCGCCCGAGGGAAGTGGCCTTCTCGAAGGGCCGCCGATACGAACGTCGAATTCGTCGTCACGGCCGCGGACTACTGGAAAGGCAAGGAGATGGAGGAGCTGTTTGCGGCCGCGGATTCCCTGAGCGAACCGGAGCCGTTGTTCGAGAGGGCCCGCACGGTCTTCGTGGAGCAACTCGGAGGGGCCGGCGAGGGAGTCTTGCGGACCCAGCTCGCGAAGCTCGGCAAAAAACCGGAGGACCTCAGCAAGGGGGACCTCGTGCGGATCGCCGACCGAGCGGCCGTCGACCTGAGCAGCCTCGCGGACGTCGTCGACCTGCCGCAGGAGAAGGACCGGATCCATCGGCAGATCCAGTCGATCCGGCAGAAACTCGTCCTGATCGCGGAGGGAACGGAATGAAGCGCGTCCAAACGAAAATGGAAGGCCTCGACGAAGTCCTCGGCGGCGGCATCCCGGAGGGGAGCGTCGTCCTCGTCTCGGGAGCCCCGGGCACGATGAAGACGTCCCTGACCTACCACATCTTGCATGCGAACGCTCTCGCGGGGGTCCGGGGCCTTTACGTCTCCCTGGAACAGAGCCGGGCGAGCCTCGTCGATCACACGGAGGGACTCGGATACCGGCTTGAAGACACGGACGGGAAGCTGAGCATCCTCGACCTGGGCACCTTGCGGAAGAAGCTGACCGGGTCGACCGCGCAGCCGTGGATGGACCTGTTCAAGCTGTACACGCAGGGGATCCGCAAGTCCTTCGATTACCGTTTGCTCGTCCTCGATTCCCTCGATGCCCTCGAAATCCTCGCGAAGTTCCGAGAGCCGCGAAAGGAGATGTTCTCCCTCATCCACTGGCTCCGCGACCTGCAGTGCACGACCTTCCTCCTCGGCGAGCTGTCCACCGATATGGGAGCGAATGGCTCCGCCCGCACGGCGTACGCGAAGCACAAGGAGGAATACCTCGCCGACGGGATTTTCCACCTGCGGCTCGCCCGCCAGGGGGAGTTCGGGATGCAGCGGCAGCTGCGGGTCGTGAAGATGCGAGGGACCCGACACGACACCGGGTACCACGCGCTCGTGTTCGACAACGGCCTGAGGGTTACGCGGATTCTCACGTGATCAATCGCGGACGATGAACTGCTCCACGCGATCCTTGGCCTTCTCGCGGGCCGCATGATGGTCCTTCAGCCAGGCGCGGACGTTCCCCCAGAGCTCGGTCTTGCAGTCCCCGCACAAGCGTTCACCGTTCTTGCACGTCCGCTCGACCTCGGCAAGGTGGCGGTCGTCCGGCTCGAAGATGTAGTTGTATTGCGCGAAGATGGAGCAGATGTAAGGATTCGCACCGAGGCGCCGCTGCTCCTCGACCGTGGAACGTCCGCCCGTGAAGGCGTTCATGATCTTTTTCTGGGCCTGGGCCTCCGTGTCCGTCGTGAAGATGCTCGATTCCGGAATCGAGGCGGACATCTTGCCCGTCGGTCCCAGCAGGCTCGGGAGGAGTTTGTTGTGGATCAAGGCGGGTTTCGGATACCCGAGCTTGGGCGCGACGTCCCGCGCGACCCGGAAATGGGGGTCTTGGTCGATCCCGCACGGGATGAGGACGGGGACCTCGTGGCCCGCCTCCACGGTCGGCAGGAAGGCGGGCGCCGCCTGGATGCTCGTGTAGAAGATCTCGCCGATGTTGTTGGAATTCTCGAACCCGAAGACCGCCTGGGTCGTCGAGAACGTGATCCGCTTCGCGACCTCCACTGCGATCGGATAGAGGTGCCGGATGTATTCGGTGTCGAGGAAGATCTTCGTGAGTTTCGGGTCGAATCCCATCGCGATGATGTCGAGGATGTTTTCGTACCCGACCTTCGTCGCCTCCTCGAGGTTGTCGAAATCCTTGAAGAGGAACTTCTCGTCGTCCGTGATCTGGAAGTACAGCGTGGCGCGGAACTTCTCCTGGAGCCATTTTGTGAAAAACCACGGAAGCATGTGACCGATGTGGATTCCGCTGGAAGGTCCCCTCCCCGTGTACAAGGCGAAGCGGTTGCCTTTGCCGTATTCCCGCAGGATCCAATCGAGGTCCCGATGGCTGTAGAACACGCCGCGGCGGAGCATGGGGTGGAGTTCGCCCGCTATTTTCCGGATCTGCTCGAGGAGGTCCGGGGTGAGCCGCTGGGTGCCAAACTGGGTAACGAGCCGGTCGTAGTCAACCTGGCCTTTGACGTCCCACGGCGTGACGACGAAATCTTCGGGCAATTCCCATCGGAAGAGGAGGCGCCTAGATAAAGGCATTCCGACGCGCGGCCCTCATCGGCGTTCGTAGATCCGTGACCGGTGGTCGACCTGTTCCACGACAATTGTTTTCGACGTCCGGTCAAGGACCGCCAGCAGGCGGTAGTCCCCAATGCGCAATTTGTACTCATCCGAGGCGACAAGGCGTGAGAAGAAGTGCAAGGGATCCGCGGCGGCTTGCTCGACTTTTTTCAGGATTCGTCGGGCGACGGGAGGGTCGATCCGGGCGATACTATGCAGCGCCTGGTCGGTCCAGAGGATCGACCAAGGCATCCATCACAGCCCCAACCGCCGCTTCAATTCCTCGTGGGAGGTGATGCGGCCGTCCCGAATGTCCAGTCGGGCGCGGAGAAGCCCCAGGCGGAACGCTTGCGTGTAAAGGCCCTCCTCATCGCCCTCGGGCACTAAGGCCATCAGCTTGTTGATGAGATCATCGTACGTTTCGTTCGTCGACGCCTTTAACTTCGCGAGTTTCTCCCGAGTCGACGAGTTGATCTGGATGGTTGTGGTTGCCATATAGCGACCCAATAGTATGCATATAGTACGCTATATTTCAACCTTTCCACAACGAGGACGAACCGGGGCTGGACCGCTCCAGCACTACACCATGATCGCATGTCGCCCGCGCATGTCCGCTTCGGTCTGGCCGAGGCGCTCCATGACCTGCGCCACGACGCCGTCGAGGAGCAGGACGGTCGCGGCTTCGAAGAGGGTGCCAAGCGGCGCGAGCCGCGCTTGCACGGCGCCTCCATTCGTCTGGATCATCAGCACCACGTTGCTCGCATGCGCGAGCTTGGATCCAGGGTGTCCGGTCACGGAAATGACCTTGGCCCCAACGCGGCGGGCGATATTCGCGACCTGGATCGCGCTCATCGTCGAGCCGGTGTTCGACACGATGAGGACCGCATCCCCGTCGCTGACGACCGGGGTGATGGTCTCCCCGATGAAGTAGCAGTCAATCCCGAGCTGGACCATCCGCATCGCGAACGCGCGGGCGGCGAGGCCGCTTCGGCCGACGCCGTA
>VBLT01000096.1 GCA_005878615.1 Methanobacteriota archaeon | reverse complement strand
CCTGACGAGGGACGTCCTGCGGAGGGACACCGGCAACGACCGGATGCGGGAGATCACGGCCGCGATCCAGCAGGGCGCTCGGGCCTTCCTGCGCCGACAATACCGGAGCATCGCGATCATCGCCGTCATCCTGGCCATCGTTTTCGCGGGAGCCATCTTCGGCTCCGCGGTGGCGACGGGAAAACCGAACGCGGTCGAGTTGGGTCTGAAGACGGCCGGGGCGTTCGCCCTCGGGGCCACCTTCTCCGCCCTGTCCGGCTTCATCGGGATGCAGGTCGCCATCCGGACGAACGTCCGATCCGCGGCGGGATCCCTGAAATCCTTCAACGACGCCCTCGTGATCGCCCTTCGCGGCGGCGCCGTCTCCGGCCTTTCAATCGTCGGCCTCTCTCTCGCCGGCGTCTCAATCCTGTACTACGGGTACGGCGCCCTCACACCGGCCGCGTCACAAAACGATCTCGTCCTGTCCATCGTCGGCTTTGGCTTCGGCGCGAGCCTCGTCGCGCTCTTCGCGCAACTGGGAGGCGGCATCTACACGAAGGCCGCCGACGTGGGGGCGGATCTGGTCGGCAAAGTGGAGGCTGGCATCCCCGAGGATGACCCGCGAAATCCCGCGGTCATCGCGGACCTCGTCGGTGACAACGTCGGCGACTGCGCCGGCCGCGGCGCGGACCTATTCGAGTCGACGGCCGCGGAGAACATTGGTGCGATGATCCTCGGCGTCGCCTTGTTCCCCGTCTTCGGCATTGAGGGCATCATCTTCCCGCTAGTGGCCCGCGGGTTCGGAGTGTTCGCGTCGATCGTGGGTGTCTACGTGGTGCGGGCGCGGGAAGCAGAGACGCCGATGGCCGCTTTGAACCGCGGCTACCTGGTCACTACAGTCCTCGCGGCGATCCTGTTCGGCGTGGCCGCATGGGCCATGCTCCAACCGACCGGGGGCGCGGCGGACCCATGGACCTGGGCGAGGTACTGGGCCTGCGGGATCGCGGGCATGGTCACCGCCTTCCTATATGTGTGGATCACGCAGTATTACACGGAGGCCACGTACCGACCGGTGAAGGAAATCGCCAAGGCCTCCGAGACGGGACCGGCCACGAACATCATCGCCGGATTTTCCGTCGGCCTCGAGGCCACGTGGCTGCCGATCATCGTGGTCTCGGGCGCCTTGCTTGTGTCCTACTGGCTCGGACAGACGACCGGGATCTCCGGCGGGGGCCTCTACGGCACCGCGATCGCGACGATGGGGATGCTCTCGACGGCCGCCTACATCCTCGCGATGGACACCTTCGGGCCGATCGTCGACAATGGAGCGGGCATCATCGAGATGTCTGGCATGTCCCAGGAGGCGCGGAGGAACATGGACAAGCTCGACGCCGCCGGCAACACGACCAAGGCACTCACGAAAGGGTATGCGGTCGGAAGCGCCGCGCTCGCGGCCTTCTTGTTGTTCAATGCCTACCTTGAGGAGACGGGGATTGCCAAATTCGGCGTGAACATCGCGCACCCGGAGACGTTCATCGGAGGATTCATCGGCGCGGCCCTGGTCTTCCTCTTCACCGCCTACGCAATCCGGGCCGTCGGCCGAGCCGCGTGGGCGATCATCAAGGACGTCCGGGACCAGTTCCGGGAGAACCCCGGCATCATGGCGGGTACCGCGAAGCCGGACTACGCTCGGTCGGTGGATATCGTCACGCGAAGCGCCCTGAGGGAGATGGTGGTGCCCGGCCTCCTCGCGGTGGCGACACCCGTCGCGGTCGGCCTGTTCTTCCGTTTCGTCCGTGTCACTCCCGGATTGCTCGCCGGAGAGCCGCTTGGCGGGACCCTGATGGTGGGCACGATCGCGGGCGTCCTCATGGCCCTCGTCCTGAACACCGGAGGGGGAGCTTGGGACAACGCGAAGAAATTCATCGAAGCGGGGAACCTGGGCGGCAAGGGGAGTCCGACCCACAAGGCGGCCGTGGTCGGCGATACCGTGGGAGACCCTTTCAAGGACACCGCGGGGCCGTCCCTTCACATCCTCGTGAAATTGCTCTCGACGATCACGCTCGTGATCGCCCCGCTCCTCATCCCCTAGGCGCGCGGGACGTCTCTCCGGACGTTACACGAACCATGCCAAGCGTTAAATCTCGTCCCTCGTTCCCTCGCGGCGGAGGAGGCATCTTTGGCTAGTTCCCCGCAGCCCCCGCCAGGGGCGCCCGTCGGCCCGACTCCGTCCTTCGGCGGCCGAAATCCCAGGACCGTCCGCCTGATTGTGATCGTCGTCGCCCTCATTGTTATCGTATCTGTGGCCACGGTCGTGTACATCGCGACGCGGCCGACGAACTGCCGACTCTCGTCGACGGATCCATTGATTTTCGATCAGCCGGAGCAGCCGGATACCCTCGACCCGCAGGTGACTTTCTCGACGCCGGGCTGGGCGATCACGCAACAAGTGTACCAGACCCTCGTCATGTACAATGGGTCGAGCTACCAAGAGTTCTTGCCGGTCCTCGCGAAGAGCTGGACGGAATCCGCGGACCATTTCAACCTGACCTTCACCCTGCGGACGGGCATCCACTTCTCGAACGGCGACCCGTTCAACGCCTATGTGATGTGGTACAGCCTGAATCGGGCGATGGTGATGAACCAGGCCCCACAGTTCATCCTGGGCCAGAACTTCAATTATCCCCATGTGAACGCGTCGTCCACATCGGATGAGATCAACGCGTCCGCCGCGACGTTGACGACCGAGCTAAACACCTTCGACTTCCGGAATCCGACCGTGTCGCAGCTGGCGGCGATGAAGGACACCTGGCAATCGTTCCAGGTGATTGACGACAAGACGATCCAGCTCAACATGGGGTACGGCTACCTCGGGGACACGGTCGCATACACCTACATCCTTGCGACGCTCGCAGCCCCGATCGCGGCGGGGGTGGATCCGTTTGTCATCACCGCGAACGGCGGGACGAACGACTCGACAAACGACTGGATGTCCACAAACCTTCTCGGAACCGGACCCTACAAACTCGCCTCGTACAATCCCTCCACGGGATTCGTCCTCCAGAAAGACCCGAACTATTGGGGTGCCGCGGCCGCAGCGGCCGAGCCTTGGAACAACATCCTCCAGCCGGCGAAGTCGGACATTCAGACGAACTTCCAGGGCGATCCGGCGAAGACGACCACGGACCTGAAGTCGGGAGCGGTCGCCGGGGCATCCTTCGCGTACGCGGGGCCTTCGACCGTGAACGACCTGAAGAACTCCGCTTGCGTGTCGGTCACGAAGCTGAGCGAAGTGTACAGCTCCACGGCCGGGGCCTGGTGGATCTACATGAACCAGAACCACGAGCCGTTCAACAACCAGTCCTTCCGAGCCGCGGTCGCCCACGCGATCAACTACGAACAGATCAACGCGACGGCCTTCGGCGGGAATTCGGTTCGGTGGGTCGGCCCGGTCCCGCCCGGCTATCCGTTCTACAACCCGGACTCCCTACCAGCGTACTCGTACAACTTGACGCTCGCCCGGCAGTTCCTGCGCAACTCTTCGTGGCCCACCGGCTACCTGATTCCGGTCAAGTACGCATATATCAACCTCGGAGATTGGGCCGAGGTCAGCCTCATCATCAAGAGCAACCTCGCGCAGATCAACTTGACCTTGGATCTCGTCCCGATCACCCTGGACAACCTCTATCAGGAACAGGCGCGGGATTCGACAACGGGCGTGTGCACGACCGAGACAACCGCGAACGGGGGTCCATTCTACATGGGTCAGGAGTTCTACACGTCGGACTACATCTCCCCGGACGATTGGACGCAGAACAACGCAATCAGCTACGGGAGCGCCAACGATTGCATGTCCGCGTTCAACGATCCGAACGTGGACGCGTGGGTCCTTCAGGCCGCCGGCGAATCGAATCCGGCCGTGGCCCGACAGCTGTACCGCGACATCACCCGGACCATGTACGACAACTACACGAACGTCTGGCTCCTCAGCCCGAACCAGTTCTCCGTGTCCAGCCCGCTCCTGCTCGGCGTCATCCCGAATCCCATGGGGAGCGCGCTGCCCTTCACGATGAGCTTCAACACGGAATATGCGCTGAAGCCGTGAGTCGCGCGCAGAGTCGTCACGGCACTGGCGGGGCCTGAGGCTCGAGGAGCTCCCTCGGGGCGACGTCGCCGATCTCCTCGGCCCGATGGCATGCGACCGTTCGTTCGGGGTCTCCGGGGATGGACCGAAGCAGCGGTTCCTCGACCCGACAGCGGTCGATGACGAACGGGCACCTCGACGCGAATCGGCATCCCGGCGGTGGCTGGATCAAGGTCGGAATCTCTCCCGTCACGCGGTACCGGGCTTTTCTCCGGGCCACGTCGATCTCGGGGAGGGCGGCGAGAAGCGCCTTCGTGTACGGATGGACGGGTCGTTCCAGGACGCTTCGGACGGGGCCGACCTCCGCGAGCTTCCCGAGGTACATGACGGCCACGCGATCCGCGACGTAGCGGACCGCGGCCACGTTGTGCGTGATCAACAAATAGGCGAAGCCTTGCTCCTGCTGCAGGGTCACGAGGCGATTGAGGATCTGCGCCTGGACCGCGACGTCGAGCGCGCTCGTCGGCTCATCGAGGATGATCAGTTTGGGATGCAGGCCCAGGGCGCGGGCGAGCGAGAGTCGCTGCCGCCCGCCCCCGGAGAATTCGTGGGGGTATTGCTCCAGGGAGCCCTCGGGGAGGCCGACCATCGGCAGGAGCGCCGCGACTCGGTCTTTCAGCTCGGCCTTCGTGATCCCCGGAATCTGGGCCCGCATCGGTTCCCCGACGATCTGCCAGACCCGCATCCGTGGATCGAGGGATCCCACGGGATCCTGGAACACGACCTGGATTTGCCGGCGCAAGGCGCGCAAAGGACGGCCGCCCAGCCTCGTGATGTCCTTGCCCTCGAACAGAATTCGCCCGGACGTCGTATCATGGAGCCGCGCGATAAGCCATCCGAGCGTCGTCTTTCCGGAGCCGCTTTCGCCGATCAGGCCCAGCGTCTCCCCCGGCGCCATCTGGAGCGACACCCCGTCGACCGCGTGAATCGAGAGGCGCGGGCCGCCGCGGACGATGTCTCCGATCTCCCGCGTCAACGGGAAGAGTTTCGTCACCTGTTCGGTCTCGAGGAGCAGCGGCATCATTTGAGACGGACGACCTCCTCCGAGTAGTAGCAGGCGGCCCGTCGATTGCTCCCGGCGGGCGCGCCCTTCACCGGTTCGAGGGCGGGTCCCGGGTCGGGTTCGCAGGGCGGCCTCGCGAAGACGCACCGCGGGTGGAACGGACAACCGCTCGGGAGCCGCGCGAGATTCGGGACGGAGCCGGGCAGGGAGGGGAGGGGGCCGTCCGCTTTGTACCGGTTCGGAACGGATTCGAGGAGTCCCTTCGTGTACGGATGGGCCGGTCGTTCGAACACCTCGGCGACGGGACCGAATTCGACGATGCCCCCTGCGTACATGACGCCGACGTCGTCTGCCATCTCCGCGATCACGCCCAGATCGTGACTGATGAACAAGATCGACGTGTTCACCTCGTCCATCAGCTCTTTCATCAGCGTGAGGACCTGGGCCTGGATCGTGATGTCGAGCGCGCTCGTCGGCTCGTCCGCGATCAGCAAGGTCGGCTTCTCGCTGAGGGCCATCGCGATCATAATTCGCTGGCGCATGCCGCCGGACAGCTCGTGCGGATACAGGTCGAGGATCGTCTCCGGATCGTTGATTCGAACGAGGCGGAGATATTCGAGGGCGTCCTTGCGGAGTTCCTCCGAGGTGCGGCCCGCCCGCGGCCGCCGGCCTTCCGGCGCGGAGGGGAGGAACGTCCGACCGATCGCCTCCTTCGGGTCGACGGGTCGGTCTTTCGAGTAATCGAAGCCCTCCGTTGGACGAAACAGCTCGGCCTCCCCGCTCTCCCGGAGCTTACGAATTCGGACCGCCTCGATGAGCTGGTCGCTCACGCGGAACGCGGGGTTGAGGGAGTTGATCGGCTCTTGGAAGATCATCCCGATGCTCGTCCCGCGGACGATCGGCATCTTCCATTTCGGGATCGACAAGAGGTCGGATCCTTGGAAGACGATCCGCCCTTGGCGGATGCGCGCGGGCGGCTCGGGCAAGAGCCGGGGAATCGACTGACCGAGGGTGCTCTTCCCGCTACCCGTTTCGCCGACGATGCCGACGACCCGACCGGGCGCCATCTCGAAGGAGACGTCGCGGAGGGCGTGGAAGGTCCCGGCACCGACCTCGTAATCGAGGGAGAGATGTTCGACCCTGAGAAGCGGCTCGATCCGCTCAGGCCTCCGCCGCTCCCTTCGAGGCCAAGCCAGGGGCCGTCGTCGTCTGGACGAGCGCGCGACGGCTCCTCGGATCCAAGATGTCCCGCAGGCCGTCGCCGAGCAGGCTGAACGCCAGGACCGTGAGGAAGATCGCGGCGCCCGGTGCGAGGACCGTCCAAGGAGCCGTCAAGAGGAGTTTCTCGTAAGCTTCGACCATGCCGCCCCACTCCGGGACGGTCGGCGGCACTCCGATGCCGATGAAGGAAATCGTCGAGAACGTGACGATCACCGTGCCCACGTCCATCGTATAGTAGACCACGAGCGGCTCCAAGATGTTCCGGAAGACGTGCCGAAACAGGATCTGGATCCCGGACACGCCGGCGGCGCGGGCCGCCGCGACATACGGAAGATGCTTGACCGCGAGGACTTCGCCGCGGACGAGGCGGACGTAGAAGGGCCACCAGGTGATCATGATCGCAATCAGCGCCGGCCCGGTCCCGCGGCCGAGGGATGCCGCGATCGCGAGGGCCAAGACCAGGCTGGGGAACGCCAGGAACATATCGGTGATGCGCATGATCGCGATGGAGAGGGCGCCGCCAAGGGTACCCGGCGTATCCCAGAAGCCCGCGACGAGGCCGAGGCCGGTCCCGACGAGGAGGGCGAAGCCCGCGACCCCGAAGCCGATTGCGAGATCCAGCGGCAGGGCCGCGAGGACCCGCGAGAACATGTCGCGGCCGACGTTGTCGGTCCCGAACCAGTATTGCGCCGACGGCGAGGTCGCGCACTCCGTCGGAATCGCACACGGCAGGAGTTCGTTCGGGTCGTGGGGCAGGATGGAAACCGGCGGGCCAAACAGGCCGGTGACGAACGGCACGGCGACGATGAGGAAGGCCAGGATCGCGATGAACGCGACCATCAGAAACCCAACGAAGGTCAGTGGATTCGCCCGGAGAACTCGATAGAGGCCCCGGGCGGCGCGAGCGGCGGACCACAGGCGGGTCCGGGAACCGGAAAGCCACGAAGGCTGGACGGTCTCCCCCATCAGCGCCACTCCACCCGCGGATCGAGGACGCCATACAGGACGTCGGAGACGAGGTTCGCGACGACGACCACGATCGCGAAGAACACGACGACCCCGAGCGTACCCGCGAAATTGTAGCTCAGGATCGAATCGAAGGCGTACTTCCCGATGCCGGGCCACAGGAAGATCTCCTCGACGACGACGATCCAGGAAAGGAGGGATCCGGCCGTCGTCCCGAGCACGGTCACGGTGGAGATCAGGGAATTCCGAAGGGCGTGCTTGTAGAGGACCCAGAAGTCGGACAGGCCCTTCATCCGCGCGGTCTTGACGTAGTCGAGGGGCAGGACCTCGAGCATGGAACTGCGGGTCATGCGCGTGGCGATCCCGAGGTTCAGGAGGGCGAGGGAGGCCGCGGGCAGGATGAGGTGCGCGATCGCGTCGACGAGGGCGCCCGTATCGAGACGCAAGATCGAATCGAGGATGGACATGTGGGTGAGCTGCCAGCCGGGGTCCGGCGTGCTGCTGAAATCCCCGCTGTTCGGCAGGCCGAGGACCGGTCCGATCCCGATCGCGAGGACGACGGCGCCGAGGTACGCGGGCGTGGCCCAGCCGCCGAGGTAGAAGAGGCGGACGAGATGGTCGGGCCAGCGACCGCCCGCATTCGCTGCGATGACGCCGAGCGGGATCCCGAGGACGACCATGAGGAACAAGGCGGCGAGCAGGAGCTCAATCGTCGCGGGGAACAAGGTCAAGATGATCGGGAGCACCGGCTGGCCGCCCTGGGGATCCTTCCCCCAGTTCCCCTGGAACAGATTCGAGAGGTAGCCGGTGTACTGGTCCCAGACCGGCCGGTTGACGCCGAAATATTCGATGCAGTTGCGAACCGTGTCCGGGCTCGCGTGCGGACCGACCCAAACCGCGCAGGGATTTCGAACGGACGCGTGGCCCGCGAAAAACGTGATCGTGATGAGTCCGAACAAGACGGGGACGAACCAGACGACCCGCTTGCCGACGAAAATCGCGAGATCGACCTTGCTCCGACCCACGCCCTATCCTCCCGTCGGTCCGCGGACGGGCCGCCTCTTCCTGCCGCCCGAGGGAGCCCTTCTCAGGATACGAGAGTCTTCCTGGCGCGATAAACCCTGCGCCGATAAGGGGCTCCTCGATCCCGAAATGTGGGCGGCCAAACGGGCACGAGCCGCGAGGCTAAATCCTAAATAGAGGGAGCCATCTCGGCAGCGAGCCGGTTTTCATGTATCAGCGGGTCCAGCGGGAGGACGTGGTTCGGATCCCGCCGGAGCGGCTGGGGGAGGACATCGACGCCGTCGCTCGAGAACTCACGCGGACGACGTTGGAAGGGAAGATCGGCGCGGACAAGACGCTGACCTTGATCGCGAGCAACATCGAGCGGGTCGGCGAGGGGCGCATCGTCCACGGAGACGGCGCCGTCTACCAGCGAGTCCGATACGACGCGCTGGTCTTCGCGCCGACGCTCCAAGAAATCGTCGAGGGCACCGTGGTGGAAATCCTTAAATTCGGCGCCTTCGTGAGATTCGGTCCCCTGGACGGCCTCCTGCATATCTCGCAGGTCATGGACGATCGAGTCGACGTGGACGAAGAGGGACAGCGGCTCATCGGCAAGGACACGAAGCGGGACCTTCGGATTGGCGACAAGGTCCGAACGCGCATCGTCGCGGTCTCTCTGAACGAACGCGCGCCGCGCGAATCGAAAATCGGGCTCACGATGCGACAGCCTGCGCTCGGCAAGCTCGACTGGATCGAAGAGGACCGCGCCCGTGCGGAAGGCCGCGCCCGGAAGAAGAGGTAAGCAATGGTCGTCAAGATCCCGAAGGCGTGCAAGAACTGTTCCGCGATCACGGACGAGGACAAGTGCCCCCTGTGCGGCGGCGAGACATCGAAAGACTGGCAAGGGTACGTGATCATCGTAGACCACCCACGGTCCGAGATCGCGAAGAAGATGGGCATCCACACGAACGGGAAGTTTGCCCTCCGTGTTCGCTGAATTCGCCGCCGTGACGTTGCGCCTCCCGGAGTCGCTTCGCGAGTATCTGCGATGGCCCTTGGGGAAACTCGTCAACGGGGAGGCCATCCTCCCGGCGATCGGAGGGGCGAGTCCCGTGGTGACCGTCGGAGACTTCTGCACGTTGGACCTCGTCGCGCGAGGCCGTTCTCCCGACATCTGTCTCGTCGATTTCAAGACGAAACGCCAGGAGGACCCGGAGCTCCGCGAAGCGCTGCAGCGGATCGGATCCGTCGTAATGCGGGTCACGAACCCCGCGGGGACGATCATGCCGGACGCGTGGCGCGTGATCTCCGAAGCCTTTAAGTCGAAGGAGAGGGTACGCGTCGAAGTCCGAGGCGAAGAGGACCTTTTGGCCCTGGTCTGCATCGCCCTGGCGCCCTCATCCGCGGCGGTGCTGTACGGTCTTCCGTCCCAGGGCGTCGTGGTGGTGCGACCCGATGAGGCCGCGAAGTCCCGGGCCCTGGACGTCCTGCGCCGTATGGAACGGTGAAGCGATGCAACTCGAGGTAATGCAGAAGAAGGAGAACCCGCTCCTCAAGAGGACCGAGGTCTCGTTCAAGGCGATCCACAAGGCGGAGCCGACCCCGACCCGAGACGCGCTCCGCGCGTTCCTCGCGCGCGAACTGAAGGCGACGAAGGACATCGTGGTCATCGACTCGCAGGCCTCGACTTTCGGACGATACGAGACCGTCGGGTACGCGAAGGTCTACAAGACGAAGGAGGAGGCCCTCGCGGTTGAGCGCAAGCACATCCTCGTGCGCAACAAGCTGATCGAACCCGAGGTCAAGGAGAAGAAAGTGGCCGCCCCGAAGCCCGAGAAGCCCGCGCCGAGGGCGGAAAAGGCGGAGAAGCCCGTGGCTCCTCCCAAAGCGGAGGCGCCGAAACCCGAGGCGAAGCCCGAGGCCAAGGCGGAGCCGAAGCACGAGAAGCCCACCGCGAAGGAAGAGAAGAAACCCGCGAAAGAGGAGAGGAAGCCCGCCGAAAAGAAAGAGGAAGCGAAGGAAGAGAAGAAGGCGGAGCCGAAGAAGAAAGGCGGTAAGTGATGGCCGAGGCGAAGAAGGAAAAAGGCGTCGCGGGACTCAAGCGGAAGTTCTACAAGATCGACGGGAATCGCATCTCGCGCGAGCGGGCAAACTGTCCCAAGTGCGGACCGGGCGTGTTCCTCGCGAAGCACGCCGATCGCATGTCCTGCGGCCGATGCGGATACACGGAATTCGCGAAGAAGTGACCCGCGGATCCGGCTGGGCGGAGATTTTAAGCCCGTCGACCATTCGCCGCCGAGCCCGCGTAGGCTAGTTTGGATAGACTTCCAGGCTCCGGACCTGGTGACTTGGGTTCAAATCCCAACGCGGGCGTCCTATCCTGACGGGTCCGTAGGACCCAGTCGATGGCTGATTTCGGTCCCGGCGGACTGCCCGGACGCCGTCCTGATGCCTCTGCGAAAAGCACAAGTGTCGGGCGGGTTGTGACCGGCTCGCGGGTGAGGACTTGCGGAAGCTCATCATGTGGAACCTCGTCACCTTGGACGGGTTCTTCGAAGGAAGAAAAAGCTGGGACATCGGCTGGCACGACACCGTGTGGGGCGAGGAGCTCGAAAAGTTCTCGCTCGAGCAGTCGAAGTCAATCGGAGCCCTCCTCTTCGGCCGCGTGACGTACGAAGGCATGGCGGCATATTGGTCGAAGGAGAAAGGCGACATCGCCGACTTCATGAACGCGGTGCCCAAGCTCGTGTTCTCGAAGACGCTGGCTAGAGCCGATTGGAACAACACGAAGGTGGTGAAGCAGAACGCGGAAGGAGAAGTCGCGAAACTGAAGAAGGAATCGGGCAACGACCTGTACATCTTCGGGAGTGCTAACCTGTCCGCAGCCTTCACGCGGAAGGGCCTGATCGACGAGTACCGCCTCTGCGTGGCCCCGATCGTCCTGGGTGGCGGGAATCCCCTGTTCAAGGAGAGCCCGGAACACCTGAAGTTGAAGCTCACCGAGGCGAGGCCATTGAAATCGGGCGGGGTGATCCTCCGGTATGAGCGCCGACCAACCTGATCAATCGAAGAAGGCAGAGACGTTTCGCAAGCTCCATCGCGGCGCGAGGATCCTGATCCTCCCCAACGCTTGGGACGTCGCGAGCGCGCGCCTCTTCGAGGACGCAGGTTTCGCGGCGGTCGCGACATCGAGCGCGGGCCTGATGGTCTCCCTCGGATACCCGGACGGCGAAGCGATCGACCGCGGGGAGTTCATCGCCGCGACCCGAAGGATTGCGCGGGCTTTGTCGGTCCCGCTCAGCGCGGACATCGTCGGAGGATTCGGGCGCTCGCCGAAGGACGTCGTCTCGACCGTGCGGAGCGTGATCGAGGCGGGGGCGATCGGCATCAACATCGAAGACTCGATTCATGAGACGAAGGAGCTCCTCCCGATTCCTGCACAGGTCGAACGATTGAAGGCGATCCGAAAGCTGCGGGAGGCCCTAGACGTTCCTTTTGTGATCAACGGCCGCACGGATGCGTTGTTGCACGCGCCCGGGGATCTGCAGGCCCGACTCGCGGAAGCGATTCGGCGAGGAATCGCCTACCGAGACGTCGGCGTCGACTGCCTCTATCCGATGGGGCTGACCGATCCCGAGTCGATCGCCGCATTCGTGAAGGCCGTGGAGTTCCCGATCAACGTGATGATTCGGAAAGGCCTGCCATCGATCCCGGAACTCCAACGCCTCGGCGTCGCCAGGGTCAGCTTCGGCCCGAGCGCTTCCTACGCCACGATGGGGCTGCTTCGGCGTGCGTCGACCGAAGTGCTCGAACGCGGAACCTACGCGACGCTCCTCGACGGAGCGATCAGCTATGACGAGCTGAACCGCCTCGCGTCTCCTCGGCGTGGGTCGTGAGGACTCGACGACGTCGACCTGAGGCGCCCGAGGTCCGTTCCGACACGCGGGAGAGACTTCACCGTTCGCGGTAGGCTCGCTCGAGCGTCGCGATCTCGAGCTTCCCCATCTTCAGCATCTCTACCATGACGCGCTCCGAGTTCCCGGACTTCGCATCACTGAGCATCTTGCCGAGGGTCGCGGGTATGATTTGCCAGGCGAGGCCGAACTGATCCGTCAGCCAGCCGCACGGACCTTTTTCGCCTCCCTTCGAGAGCGTCTCCCAGAGCCGGTCGATCTCTGATTGCGTCCCGCACTCCACCATGATGGAGGTGCCTTGCGAGAAGGCAAAGGACGGTCCGCCGTCGAAGGCCGTGTAGACCGTCCCCTGGAGCCGGAACGTCGCGTTCAACAGTTTGCCTTTCGGGATGGGCCCGTCCGCTTCGCTGCGGACCATGCTGAGGATTTCCGAATCTTTGAAGGCGGAGACGTAGAACCGGACGGCCTCCTCGGCGCGGTCGTTGAAGGTCAGGCACGTCGTGACCTTCGGCCACTCGTTCGCTTGGGTGCGCTTGTTTGGTTTTCGTTTGGTCGCCATGTTCCGACCTCGAGGCGAGACTCGTGCATAAAATCTGCGGCGCCACTTGATTCGGACGATGAGGAGAGAGCCGTCCTGCCGAGCGACGCGCAATCCGAAGGGTCCGAAACCTTAAATGGCTCGAGAGGAGGTAACTCGACGTGGACAAGCTTGACAAGGCGGGTTTGCGGCAACGCCTGACGCCGATCCAATACGAGGTCGCCGTGAACAAGGGGACGGAGCGGCCCTTTACCGGTGAGTACTGGGACAACCACGATCACGGGGTCTATCGGTGCGTCGTCTGTGGCCAGGAACTCTTCGCATCGGAGACCAAATTCGATTCTGGGACGGGATGGCCGAGCTTCTGGGAGCCTCTCGGGAAAGAGGGCGTCCGGGAGAAGGAGGATCGCAATCTGTTCATGCGGCGGACCGAAGTGGAATGCGCGAACTGCGGCGCGCATCTGGGACACGTGTTCGACGACGGCCCTCGCCCGACCGGCTTGCGGTATTGCATCAACTCGGCGTCTCTGCGATTCGAACGACAATAGCCGGGAGTTGTTGCGCAGCGGCACGTCAATCGACGTGGTCCGCCTCCGGCTCCTCGTGCCGAGGATTTGGCCCAGCGATGTACTTTCGAACCCGTTCGTGCACGCCTCCGTACTTTGCGGGTCCCCTCCAGGATATCGTTAAATAGCCCTGCCAACTTCGGCGGCTTTCCAGGTGGAAAAATGCCTGACAAACCGAAACCGGGGAGTATCGTGCACGTGGAGTTCCACGTCAAGGACCGCAAGAAAGTCGAGAACTTCTATGGGAGCCTGTTCGGCTGGAAGTTCCAGGAAGTCCCTGAGCTGAACTACTCGATGTTCGAGGCGCCGAGCGGTCCGGGTGGCGGCGTGGGCGGACTGCAGCCGGGGAACTGGCCCTCGGGCGTCATCAACTACATCTTCGTGGAGTCGATCGAGCCCTTCCAGGAGCGAATCAAGAAGGCGGGCGGCAAGATCATCGCCCCGAAGATGGAGATCCCGGGCCAAGGATGGTTCGCGGTCTTCGAGGACCCGTCCGGCACCCGGATGGCCCTGTGGCAGCCTAGCCCGGAATCGATGCAGCAGCCGAACCGTTAGTCGGCGTCCCTCGCGCCCGCGACTAGTCGGCGGGATGCGGGGTGGCCGTCGGCGCCTTCGCGGGAACCCCGCGGAGCCGTTCCGTCGCCCGCACGAGGAGGCCCTCGGTCCCCTTGTCGCTGAGCTTCCGGGCCGGGGCGCCCCCGACCGTCTGATGCGGTTCCTCGAAGGAGTGGGTCACGACCGCGTTCGCGCCGATCGCCACATCATTGCCAATCACGATGTCGCCGAACAACTTGGCCCCCGGGCCAATGTAGACATTGTCCCCGATCGTCGGCGCGCGGTCGTCGAATCGGACCTCGGACCCGATGTGGGCCCCGACATGGATCCGGCAATTCTCCCCGACGCGAGCGTTGGGACTCACCATGACGGAACCGCGGTGGGGGATCGCGAGCCCAGGCCCGAAGACGTTCGGGAAGACGATGAACCCGAGACGTCTCTCCATGAAATGTAGGCGTAAATATAGGAACTTCGCGTGGGCCCGACCCAACCGAGACCGCTTGCAATTCGTGTAGTATTCGACCTTGCGGAGGAGACGCTGAAACCGCCAGGTGTCGTCGACGAACGGTCGAGGCCACCGGCGAGTCTGGCAATGGGCCACCCGGTCCGCTTCCAAGTAGAATCGGTAATCCGCTTTCGATGTGATCATCGTCGACGCATACCCGGTGACGCCGGCCATTATCACCCTTGGTATTCGAGTGTATTCTGAGGTGACACTTCAGGCGCCCGACATACCACGTTCCGAGGACCGGAAAGGCGCATCAGTGCCCCGTCATCGCCTCCGTGGGTCCCGTCGTTCGTCGCTGGCCTGTGTGGATCCATCGCCGCTCGTCCCGCTTCCCGAACCCGCGACCCTCCCTGAAAACCCGATGGCTCGGACGCACACAACTGCGGGCAAGTGTACTCCTACGGCTTATGCGGTCGCCGGCTTTCGGACGCGCCATTGCAATGGGTTGCCAGGCCAGCGGTCGCGCTGTCGCGACGCTGAAGTCTCTTCGGCCTAACCGAATCGCTCCTGCGGGTACGCTATTCGCTATGAATGACCCCGCCGGTGGGTGTCCCCCGGACCGCCAACGCCCGCCGAGGGAGGGCCGGCGGCTGGCGGGGCGATGCTGGGCCTTGGCCATTCTGATCGGAGTCGCCGCCCTGTCGGTAGCGGCGTCGCGGGCCTCCGCGGCCAACCTCATCGACCTTGGGACCCTGGGCGGCCCCGTGAGCATCGCCTACGGCATCAACGACGTCGGTCAGATCGTCGGGACGAGTGCGACGGCGAGTGGGACCTCCCACGCGTTCCTGTGGTCCAACGGGACGATGGCGGACCTGGGGAGCCTCGGGTCCATGGGGCCCAGCGACGGCCGAGGAATCAACAACCGCGGCCAAGTTGTGGGAGGGACGATCGACGCGAACAATTCGCAGTATCACGCCTTCCTCTGGGAAAACGGCACGATGCGGGACTTGGGGACCCTCCCCGGCTACAACCTGAGCCAGGCCCAAGCCATCAACGATGCGGGCCAGGTCGTCGGCTTCAGCGGCGACCCCTCGATGGGAGGACTCGGTCACGCCTTCCTATGGGACAACGGCACGATGCGCGACCTGGGGACCTTGCCAGGATATGATTACAGCATCGCCCTCGGCATCAACAACGCCGGCCGAGTGGTGGGATACAGCTTCACCGCCCCGACCCAATCGATGCCGATCACCTCTCGGGCGTTCCTCTGGGACAATGGCACGATGTCGGACCTGGGGACCCTCCCCGAGGCGAACGATAGCGAAGCGTTCGGGCTCAACGATCGGGGCGCGGTCGTCGGCGACAGTGGGAACGATTCGTTGGACGGCCACGGGGTCCTGTGGCAGGCCGGCAACGTGACGGATCTGGGGGACCTCGGACGGCCGGGCACCTCGGCCCACGCAATCAACGACGCAGGCCAGGTCGTGGGCGGGAGCCACAACTTCGAATCCCACGTTCACGCGTTCCTCTGGGAGCTCGGCACGATGAGGGACCTCGGGACCCTCGGCCAGTTCAGCGTCGCATACGGCGTCAACGAAACGGGGGCCGTGGTCGGGCAGAGCGATGTCGGGAACGGCGAGCTGCACGCGGTCCTTTGGCCACCCTCGGTCCCCATCCACGACACGGCGACGATCGGCGCGCAGGTCTCTCCGACGTCCGTCATCGCGGGAACCCCGGTCACGGTGGCCGGGACGGTCCAGAACCAGGGCTCGCAAGTGGAGACGTTCCAGGTCAATGTGACGGCGGGAGGGGTGGTGGTGGGCACGGTCAGCGTAAGCCTTCCGTCCGGGGCGTCTCGCGAATTGTCGTTCGTTTGGAACACATCGGGCGTCGCGCCCGGCTCCTATTTGGTCGTCATGGAAACCGCGCCCTTGGCGGGCGAGACCGACCTCGGAGACAACGCCTTCGCCGCGGGCACGTTGACGATCGCGCCCCGGCCTGTGTTCGCCGAGGCGTCGGCGACTCCTCTGGCGACCGATGTCGAGATCCGGGTCTCCTTCACCTGTCACGGGACCGACGGGACTCCGCCGTACGAATACGTGTGGGACTTCGGGGACGGCGGCAGCGCCTCGACGCAGACCGCGACCCACGCCTACTCCGAGGCCGGGTCGAAGACGGCTCGATGCACCGTGACGGATCGGGAGCAGCAACAGGCGCGTGCGGAGATCCAAGTTTCCATCGCCCCGGCCCTCGCGATCCTGGCGACCGTGAACCGGATGGCGGTCGCGCCGGCGATCCCCCTCACCTTTTCGGCCTTGACCACGGGCGGGACGGGCGCCGTCACGATCACCTGGGTTTTCGGCGACAATTCCGCGTTGGCCGGCACGACCGTCACCCACGCCTATCGGGATGCGGGCCAATACTCCGTGTTGGTCCAAGGCCGGGACGAGGCGGGAGGGACCGTCTCGGCCAACATCCTTGTGACGATTGCGGATCTCCTCGTCACGGGGACGTCGACCGCATCGTCGGCCGCACCCGGTGCCGCGATCACCTTCATCTCCGTCGCGAGCGGGGGCTCCGGGGCCCCGTACGAATACCTCTGGGACTTCGGGGACGGGACACCGAAAGCCGCGGGTCCGATCGTGACCCATGCGTACGCGGCCGTAGGACATTTTACGCCTTCCGTCACGGTCGTGGATGGGTCGGGGGCGTCGCACACGACGCTTCTGCCGATGATCGCGGTCGAGAACCCGCCCGTCATCATTCTGTCCTCGCCTCCGTACTTTGCCATCGGTTTGTCGGCGGCAATCATCGTCGGGGCTGGCGTCGCCGGGGTTTTGATGGTCCGTCGCCGACGGCGTCGCAAGAGCTGGGCGCCTCGGCGGCGTTAACGACCGAGAAGGGCTTGCGGTGAAAAGCTGTTTCAACTCATGTTCGCGGAGGAAGGAACGGATTGTCTCCGTAATCCACCGGGATGTCCACAACGACAGGTTGCGTTGACTCGAACGCTTCGCTCAGGGTCGAGCTGAGGTCGGACGGACGTTCGACCCTAAGGCCGTGAATGCCGAACGCCGCGGCAAGGGCGACCAAATCGGGATTGCCGAACTCGGTGCCTTCCGTGCGGCCGAACCGCGCCATCTGTTTCCAGCGAATGCTGCCGAGCCCTCCATCGCGGAGGACGAGATTCACGGTCGCGGTCTTCTCCCGCTTCGCCGTCTCCAGCTCGTGCACGCTCATCAAGAAGCCCCCGTCTCCGCTGACGGTTACCACGCGCCGACCCGGATCCGAAAGTTTCGCGGCGATGCCCCCAGGAAGGGCGATGCCCATCGCCGACAGGCCGTTCGAGATCACCACGGTACTCGGCTTGATCGTGCGGAAGAACCGGCCGAGCCACAGCTTATGGGCTCCGACGTCGGAGATTAGGAGATCGTCGGGCGCGAGGATGTCGCGAAGGTCCCACATGATTCGTTGCGGCTTCAGGCGGTCCTTCGCTCGACCTTCCACCTCGGATTGGAGCCGCTTCAGGATCTGCTCGCGGGTCCTCTCCGCCCAAGTCGATTCCCGCGGCTTCCCGATCCGCTCCCGGAGGAGCCGCAGCGATTCTGGAATCTCGCCGGTCACCTCGACCTCGGGGACGTAGTGCACGGAGATCTCCGCAGGGAGGGAATCCACGTGGACGATCCGGCGATCGCCGCGCGGGTTCCAGGATCGGGGGTCGTACTCGACGAAATCGAAGCCGACACAGATGACCAAGTCGGACTCGTCGAGCCCCGCGAGCTCGTAGTCCCCCGGCAAAACGCCGATCGTCAAGAGGTTCATCGGGGACGTCCAGGGCATGCTCCCTTTCCCCATGAACGTGTGAGCCACCGGGATCCCGAGGCCCTCCGCGAACCGACGCAGCTCGTCGGATGCGCCGCTGCGGAGGACGCCGGCCCCCGCGAGGACGACCGGCCGGTCCGCCTTCTGAATGACCTGCGCGGCCCGCTCGAGGCTCCCACGATCGGGTGAGGGATTCCGGATCCGTTCGACCGGAAGAGGCCTCGAGTTCGTCCTCGTTTCTTCCTCCGCGATGTCCTCGGGCAATTCGATGTGCGTCGAGCCGGGCTTTTCCGCCTCCGCGAGCTTGAACGCCTTCCGGACGATCTCCGGGACCGTGTCCGGGCTCTCGACCCGGGCGTTCCACTTCGTGATCGGCGCGAAGAGCCGCAAGATGTCCACGAACTGATGCGACTCGCGGTGGACCCGCGAGAGGTTCGCCTGGGCCGTGATCGCGACTAGAGGGGCTCGGTCGAGGAAAGCATCGGCGACCCCGGTCACGAGGTTCGTCGCGCCCGGCCCCAAGGTCGCGAGGCAGACCCCCGCATGGGTCGTGAGCCGGCCGAGGACGTCCGCCATGAAGGCCGCCGCCTCCTCATGACGGGTCAGGACGAAGCGGATGGAACTGTCCCGGAGGGAGTCCATGAGCTCCAGGTTTTCCTCGCCGGGGATCCCGAAAGCGAAACGGACCCGCTCGTTTTCGAGACATGAGACAAGGAAGGCCGCCGCGTTCATCGTCCCCGGATGGGCACCCCACGGTTAAGCGGTGTGGAGGAAGGTCTATCCATCGAGGGCCGACGTCATCGTGTAGGTCTCGGCCTTCTCGATGAACGGGGCGGGATCCGGTCGCAGCGATTTCCGCGCTTCGGAATCGTAGTACGCAGCGTCCTTTTCCGCGAAACCGCCGGGGCCGTCGAAGGTCAGGATCCAAATGAATGTGTTCTGGCCCGGAACGACCCAGGCGCCGTCGATGCGAAAGCCGAATTTCCTCCGCAGAGGCAGGACGCCCCGAGTCCACCCGGAGAGCCATTCGTCCATCTTTCCCTCCTTGATCCGATAGATTCGGAGCTGGGACTCGACGGTCATTGTTTTCCTCCCTCGCTTCGCACCATGGTCGCTAATACGACCGCGTCAAGCCGGCCCCGACGGAGTCGCGCCCGTGCGCGCCCCGCAGTTGAGGCAGAACAGGGCGCCGGCGGGCAACGGATGTCCGCACTGGCCACAGAAATTGAGGCCCGCGAGAGGTGCTTCGGAGGGAGCCGCGGCGGTGCTGACCGGAGCCATCGTCGGGGCCGTGACGGCAGGGGGAATGGCCGCAGGAGGAGGAACCGGTGCAACCGCGCTCCAGGCACCCGCGGGCGCCGGGACCGCTCCGAACATCGAGCCGTGAAGGGCCGCCAGCCCTTGATTGAGTCTCACTCGCGTCCTCCCGTAGACCAAGATGAAGACCAAGTACCCGGCCAATGCGAACCCGGGAGGCAGGAAGGCTCCGCCCACCATGAGTCCCGCGATCGACGTCACCTCCTGGGACGTAATGGACCCGGGATTCGAGGCGAGGCCGACGAAGCGGACCGTGTTGTACCCGACGACGGCGATCGCGATGATGCCGAGGGCCGGGACCAAGGCCGACGCGATGTCGGTCCACCGACGCGTCTCGGGCGGCTGCAGGGCGCGGACCATGAAGCGATACATTTGCGCCTTCGCGCTCACCCCCGCGGTCCAGAAGATCGTGATCAGGAGCGGCACGAACGCGGTCGCGGGGACGGCGCCCCCCAGGAAGAACGCGCTGCTCCCCGCGAGGGCCAGGTAGACGACCAGGACCGCGGCCGTGGTCGACAGGGCGGTCCCGATCCACTTGAACAGGACCCCGCGGCGCGCGTGGACAGAATGTTCGGGGCCGTATTCGTCGGCGCCGTGGTGCATGTGGAAGACGGACATCAGGCTGACGATGAAGTTGATGACGAAGACGATGACGAGTCCGCACGTCGCCGCTCCGGTGGCCGCGAGGACCGCAATCGCGGCACTCGGTCCGGTGGTCGATGCCGCGACGATCGAGGAGATCCCGACGACCAAAGCGAAGGCGCCGAAAATGATGTCCAGGATCAGATTCACGTAGAACGAGCCGACCCCGCGGATCGTCTCCGGTTTGAGGACCACGGACGGCCAATACGGTATCGGACTGCCGACGGAAGTAGGGACGCCCACGAATGGAGAGCGGTCCCCGATTCGATAAAGGTGTCGTTTGCACCGCGGGCGGCGGAGCAGGCCGAGCGACGGGGGACGGTTGCTCAGGCGGTTCGGGAGGCCGGAGGCGCTCGCGCTGCCGCGGCTTTTGCAATGACATCGAGGGCCTCCGGCGCGACGTCCAGTTCGCCGAGCTCCGGCAGCTCCACGAAGCGGGCGTTCTCCGCGTCGCTCGCGGGAAACGGCTCGTTGCGGACGTACTCACAGAGGACGTCGATGAGGACGTAATGCCACCGAACGCGGTCTCCCTTCCGCTCGATGTAGTCGGTCACCCACACGACCCCGGTCGGCCGCACGTCGACCCCGGTCTCCTCACGGGTCTCCCGGACGGCGGCCTGTTCGACCGTCTCGCCAATCTCGACCGCGCCGCCGGGCACGCTCCAGAGCCCTCGATTCGGCGGGGCGCCGCGCCGGACGAGGAGGACCTCGGAATTCCGGAACACGATCGCGCCTACCGCCGGGACCGGTCGCGGCGGAAATTCGTTCGCGGCCATGGCCTCCCACCGGAGGCGTTCCGCCCCGTTCAACGTTGTCCCGGACCGACGAGCGGGAAGTCGTCGAACGTCCTCTGGTACAGGACATGCTTGAGGACCTCGCTGATCCGGACGTACCGCTCCATCGGGATGTCCAATCGGGTTCGCAAATGATCGAAGGTCTCATTCATCGTCGGAAAGAGCTTCGGCGGCCTGCGGAGCGCTTCGCGGACATGCTCCCGGACGTTCCAGACGCCGACGGGCATGATGTATCCGGGGTGCGTCTCCCGCAGGATGACCGTCGCCGCCTGCCGCCGCTCGCGGTCTAACGCCTCGCCGACGGCGAGGCGGGCGGCGTAATAACAGCCTCCGATGCTCGCATACGTCGTCCGGCCTTCGAATCCCTCGTGGTCGCCGAACAGGACGATGTCCCGGCCA
>VBLT01000095.1 GCA_005878615.1 Methanobacteriota archaeon | reverse complement strand
CCGCCTCGAGGAGGACAGCCCCGGAACGCGCCACGCGATCGTCCGCGGCTACGATCAGATGCGGCCGCTCCTCCAGGAGGCCTATCCGCCGGCGACCCTGAACGCCTGCGCCCGGTGCGGAGAACCGACGGTCCACGCGGTCTGTAAGGCCTGTGAGCTGCGGGACCGAATCGAGAAGTTCGCCCCCGACGCGCCCGAGCCGGCGTGAGGCCTCGGTCACCCGCCCATCGTAGCGGCCCGCGATCGCCCGACGGAGAGGACGCGGACCGGGACCTTGAGCTGCGATTCGACGAAGGCGACGTAGCGGCGCGTGGTCTCCGGCAGGGCCCGCCGACCTCGCGCGGCGATGCGGATCCACTCCTCCTCCGGGAGGTCGGGCCACCCGGGGAATTCGCGGTACATCGGGCCGCAGTCGGCGAGGACACGCATGCTCGCGGGGAATTCCCGGAGGACGCCGCCGTTGTGCCGATATCCGACGCAGACTCGCACCTGATCCAGGCCTCCGAGCACGTCGAGTTTCGTCAACGCGAGTCGGGTGAGGCCATTCACCCGGACGGCCATCCGCAGCATCACGAGGTCGAGCCATCCGACCCTGCGCGGTCGTCGGGTGGTCGTACCATACTCCCCTCCCCCCCGTTCCCTCAGATGTTCCGCGATCGGTCCCTCGAGCTCCGTGGGGAACGGCCCCGCGCCAACGCGAGATGTGAAGGCCTTCGCGACGCCGAGGATGTCCGTGAGGTGCTGAGGGCCTACGCCGGCTCCGACCGCGGCCGCGCCCGCGACGCAGTCGCTCGACGTGCCGAAGGGATAGAGGCCATGGTCGATGCACAGGTGCGTCCCTTGCGCGCCTTCGAAGAGGATCCGCTTTCCCCGCTTGATGGCGGCGTCCAACCAGGCGGACGTGTCGCCGACGAACGGGGCGAGCCGCTTCCCATGTCCCTCGTATTCCGAGAACAAAGCCTCGGCATCGATCCGCTCGCTCCCGCCAAAGGCGTCGATGACGCGTTGCTTGATCGGGACGATCGTCTTGAGTTTCGCGCGGAGCGTCTCCGGGTCGATCAGGTCACATATGCGGATTCCGAAGCGTCCGACCTTGTCCTCGAACGTGGGCCCGATGCCTCGGAGAGTCGTCCCCGCGCCGAGGCCTCCCTTCAGCCTTTCCTCCAGGCCATCTAGGACCTTATGATACGGCATGACGACGTGCGCGCGGTCGCTGATCCGCAAGTTCTTGACGGGATGCCCGCGGGCGCGGGTCTCGTCGATTTCCTTCAGCAGTTGCTCGGGGTCGATGACGACGCCGTTCCCGATGACGTTCATCGTGCGTTTCCGCAAGACGCCGGAGGGGAGGAGGTGGAAGGCGTAGAGTTCGTCCCCCACTTGCACCGTGTGCCCCGCGTTCGCTCCGCCCTGAAAGCGCACGACGACGTCGGCATCCGCCGCGAGGAAGTCGATGACTTTCCCTTTGCCTTCATCCCCGAATTGACAGCCGACGGCCACCGTCGCGGGCATGGGACCGCGGCAACAACGTCCGAGCCAACTTAAGGATTCTTTTGGAACGTCGGGACGGGCCATAACAGAACCTCTCCACAAAAATATCTATACTGCCAAGCGCGATGGCCGACCGCTCCGTTCCGTCAGGGGCGGGGGAGGGGTTCCCGCGTTGTCCCAGGCCACGGACAAGATTCCGACCTACGTCGTGGGCCTGGACGCTCGGCTGAGCGGCGGCATCCCGCGCGGCCAGATCGTCCTCGTCGCCGGGCCGCCCGGCTCCCTGAAGTCCTCGTTCGTGTACCGCATCCTGTTCCACGAGGCGAAGGAGCGCGCCGCGTCCGGCTTGTACCTGTCCATGGAGCAGAGCCGCGCGTCCCTCGTCGCGCAGATGACCTCGCTCGGGATGGACCCCGGCCACGCGAAGGGCGTCCACATCATCGACGTCCGCGCGTTGCGGCGCGAGATCGAAGAGGTCCGCGAGCAACCGCGATGGCTGCTCGGCCTGCGACGTCAGCTCGCGCGGTACAAGGAGGAAATGGGGTGCGACCTGATCGCCTTGGACAGCCTGGACGCCCTCTATGCGCTCGCGCCGTTCGAGAGCCCGCGGAACGAGATCTTCCAGTTCTTCGAGGAGCTGCGGGACCTGAACGCGACGACGTTCCTCGTCTCCGAGATGCCCCGCGACGCCACGGCCTTCGCCCACTTCGGCGTCGAGGAATTCCTCGCGGACACGATCATCCATCTGCGGCTTCGCGAGGTCGACGTCGGCATGAGCACGTCCGTCCGCCGGTACATCGGCGTGGTGAAGATGCGCGGGGCCGAGCATGACCTCGACTACTTCCCGCTCCTCGTGGAGCACGGGACCTTCGAGATCGTGTCGGAATGACGGCCGACGCGCCCGTGGCCTTCGTGTTCAACCTGGGGGCGGCCCTCCCCCTCGTGGCGCTCCTCGTGAGCGCGTTCCTCGGCGCCTACGTGTTCGGCGTGAACCCGCGGGGCTCGGCGAACCGATCGGTCCTGCTCGTGATGCTCGCCTTCGTCCTCTGGGACCTCGGGGAGATCGTGGAACGATCGCTCGCCGTCGGGACGTCCGCGGACGTCCTCCTGTTCTGGGCCCGGTTCACCTGGGTCGCGATCGCCCTGGTGCCCGCGACCCTCTACCATCTCGCCCTCACCTATCCGACGAAGAGTGAGCGGATCCGCCGTCCGTGGGCCCTTGCGGCGATCTACGCGCCGTTCGTTTTCTGGGCCTACTTGATCGTCGGGACGGGCCTGATCATCGACGGCGTCTCCTCCAACGCGTTCGGTCCGAGCGCCCGAGTCTCTTCCGCCTACCCGTACTTCGCCCCGGTCTTCGGGCTATGGATGTTCACGGGGGTCGCCCTGTTCGTGCGCTCCTACTGGCGGGTGCGGAAAGGACCGAGTCAGCGCATGATCGGCGTCGTCCTCGGCGGTCTCCTCCTGGGCACGGTCCCGGCCGCGGTCACCGAGCTCCTGTGGCCCTTGCTCTCGGCGAGCGACACGCGCGTGGGCCTCGGCTCCCTGTACACACTGGTGTGGTCGATCTTCATCGCCTACGCGGTCGCGCGGTACCGCTACCTCGTCATCGAACCGGTGACGGAGGTGCACACGGCGAGGGCCCCTCGGCATCGACTCGAGCGGGGGCTGAACTATCTGGTCCTGGAAAACGGCCGGAGCGCGGCGATGGGCGCGTTCCGGGACATCGTCTCGGCTACGCCCGGCCTCTGCGTCACGGGGCTCGCACCCTCGCGCGTCGCGGTCCGATTCGGACTCGAGCGCACGCCGATCCTATGGATCACGACGGTCTCGAACGGAAGCCACACGGTCCGGCCGAACGCGCTGGACTTCGAGCTCGTCCATACGGTCATGAAGTTCCTGCGGGAGAATCCTGGCACCGCGGTCCTCCTCGACGACCTGGATTTCCTCGCGACCCTCGCGGGCTTCGACGCCGTCGCGCGCTTCCTGAAACGGGTCACGAATCAGGCGAGCGCCTCGAACGGCACGGTGATCATCGCCGCGGGCCACGGCACCTTCCCTCCCGACCAGCTCGCACTGTTGCGCGGTTCGGTGGATCGGGTCCTCGAGGTCCAGGAGACGATCGCTCCCTCGACCCCGGGCGCGGAGCACGTTCTCATGACGATCAACGCGCAGGACGCGCCGGTCGCCTTGCCGCTCGTCGGCGCGCGACGCGGACTCCTCCTGACGACGGAACATCCGACGAAGGCGCGGTTGCGCTACGGGGCCCGCTTCGAGATCGTCTGGGTCACGGACCAACCGGAAGCGGGGACCGTCTGCGTTCGGCCGAAAGCTCTTGACACCGAAGGTCGGCGAGCAGTCGCCAACTATGCCGCCGCGCACGAGGGCATGGACATCGTCCTCGTCGGCCTCGAACAGCTCGCGCTCTACGTCGACCTGCGATCGTGGCTGCCCTTCGTGAAGGACAGCTTGGACATCGCGAGCCTGCACCGATGCCGGTTGTTCCTGACCGTCGCGCCGGAGGCGGTGTCCTCGCAGGAACTCGCGATGCTCGCCCGCCGATTCGACACGGGCCTGTCGCCGCCGACCCTCAAGGCGTCTCCGCCTTCAGCGCCGACCACAGCCGCTCCTGAAAATCGAATTCCGTATCGAGGACCCTCCGCATGAACAGGACGATCTGTCCTTGCGGATCGAGGCCATGGCGGCGGCAGTAGTCCCGGAAGCGGCGGAGGACTTCGCCGTCCACGCGGATGTTGAACTGGACCTTGTCGGCGGGCTTCGAGGAGACGCCGCGGGGCATGGCGCTCCCATCGTCCCGCGGGTATTTCACGGTTCCTACAGAAAGATGCATACTATAGCAAATGGTAGCATTCGTAGCGGATAAATATATGATAATCACTCCTGGGAACAGTGGGAGAGAGATGTCCCCGTGAACGCGGATGAATTTCCGAAGACGTCACCGGCGCCCCCCGAAGAACCAGGATTGGAACCCCCTGATTCCATCGACGCCGACTCCGTCGACGTCCACCTCCAGGAGGACCTCTTTCAGAGCCTCGTGGAATCGGCGGACTATGTCGACGGACAAACGTTACTCCCGGCCCGGAGTGAAGGGGCACTGCAACTTGCGACGCCCGAGGCGATCCGTTCCGCGTTCGCCGAATCGTGGGACGCCCTCTCCCATACCCTCGGCCTCGGGATCAATCCCGACCAGGCCCTCGTCGGCGTGCGCGATCTCGTGATGTACGACATCCCCGACGGAACGCGGTCCACGCTGTCCGTCCCCGTCGATTACGACGTCGAAGCGGATGCGGGCCTGTACTGCCTCGCGCTCGTCCACACCCTCGCGAGCCTCGGTGCGAAGACGAACGTGATCTTGACCCACACCGCGTACAATCGGGAGCGGGGGCCGGAGGAGACGAAGCGGTTTCTCGACGTCCTCGCGAAAGGCATCGACCCGTTCCGGCACTACGCGCGGCGCCACGGGATCGCAATCCATCTGGAGGGGATCGGGAGCGGGTACGAACTCGAGGGGGACTTCCGACGGGCCTTCCCCTTGCCCGCGGAGCCGAAATTCGCCGCGCACTTCTTGATGGACTACGAAGAGGAATGGTTCCTCACGCCGTCCGGTCGCGAGCTCCTCGACGTCCTGCCGTCGATCGACGTCGTCGTGCGGCACACGAAGCTCGGGATCGCGGGCGGTTGGATTCCGACGCGGATGCGTCGGGCCTCGTACGTGTACTCGCAGAACGGCTCCGTCCACAGCAACTGGAACTTCGACGAATATGCGGCGATGGTCGCGGTGACGTACCTGTCGAAGCTGTTGCACCAAGGCGAATCCCTGTCGAAGACCTACGCATCGGTCGACGAGATGAAGGCCCGATACCGCGACCGGGAAATCAAGCTCCGCCAGAAGATCGTCCGTCTCCATCCGAAACCTCGGAAGCTGTTCGTCCTCGGTTCGCCCGTCGGGCTGATCCAAGTGTACTGCTAGAGGAGCGGAGCCTCCGCGAGCAGGGACGTCAGCATCTGGTCCGTCCCTTTCGCCTCCTCCGGCATCCCACGCCACGCGAGGAGCGCTTGCCGGTTCTTCGCCTCGAAATCCAGCAAGAGGTCTCGCATCTGCCGCCGGAGTTGGTCCGACTCCTCGCCCTCGAGGACCACCGTGAGGTAGGTGTGACGGCCACGTTCCACGACGAGCGTGTAGTTTCCGTGAGTGATCGAACTGAGGGCCTTCCCGCGGAGGATCGGGAACGACGTCCGCATGAAGTTCTGGATCACATCGAGCGTGGCTCCGAACAGATCTTGATCGATGGCCGTCTCCCCCTCCCTCGCTTTGGCGCCGATCAACGTCCCATCCTCGAAGGTGAGGAACGATGCCTTGATGGAATACCGGCGTGCCTGGAATCGGCGGACGGCCTCGGAGATGCGCTGCCGGCTCCCCGGATACAGCGTGTAGATCGTGGCTCCCGCCACCACGAGGAGGAGCGTCGAGAACGGCGGCGGAATCTGGGATCGCAGCGCCCCGAGGACGCCGTTCGTCCCTAGTCCCAGGAAGATGATGAGGGTGAACACGATGAGGAAACCGCGGGTCCGGCGGGCGAGTTGGGGGCTTACGTCGCGGACGATCTTGTGGAGGCGATAGACGTTCACGATCCCGCCGAGGCTGTACGATCCGATGTACGCCAGGACGATGAGGAGGACCGTCTCGTTGAAGACCGGAATCCACAGACCACCCGAGAGTTGGTTGACGCTTTCGAGCCCGAAGGACCAGAAGAGAATCAGGACGGCGACGGTCAGGATCCCGAAGGACCAGTAGGCCCGCCGCATACGATCGATGTAGACGAGGGTGAAGAGCAGCAGGAACAACGAGGTGACGATCGCGCTTGAGAAGCTCATGCGGCCCGCGAAGGTCGCGAAGTTCGGATCCCCCGCGGTGAAGAACAGGAAGTCCCACGTCGCGTAGAGCCCCGCGAAGATGCAGGAGAGGAGGAAGAACGTCTCGGTCCACGTGTGAATTCGGTCGCGGTAGACTTGCAATGCAGCGAGGACGAACCAGGTCAACGCCGAGGCGAGGGGGAGGACGCGCAGCAGATCGTAGATGTCCATTGGTTCACGGATGCCGGGGGAGGTTCGGGAGGTCGTCTGGAGTGCGTTCAAAATGGAACAGGCCATATATAAACCGGGGTTCCCAAGTCCTCTCCAGTGGACCGTCCGGGCCGAATCGGAACCTCGTCGACGGAACCTATTTTGTCCAGGGACCGTTTTCGATGCCGTGGTGGAGAAGGTCCGGATCGCGGGGGCAGGCCTCGCCGGATTGACCGCGGCCTATGTCCTGTCGAAGGCGAACCGACCTGTGGAGGTCTACGAAAAAAAATCTCGTCTCCTCCCGAGCTCCGGGCCGCACACCGAGGGGATCCGGAACTACCGCGAGCGGGACGTGCTCGAGGAGCTGAATTCGTTCGGATTCGACCTTCCGCCGTTCAGTACCGTCCTCGCGACGATTCGCGTGTCCCCGCGCGCCCGGAACGTGATCCGAGGCCCGGCCCACTACCTGTTCATGCGCGGCCGGGAGGATCACACCGTGGACCAGATCTTGTTCCGCCGCGCCCAGGCCGCGGGCGCGCGCTTCCATTTCGACGAAGAGATCGATCCGGCGGACGCGGACATCGCGGCGACGGGACCGCCCCGCGACGGGTACAACATCCTCGGAGCCGGTTACTCGATCAGCGAGGCCGGGAGCGATCTCCCCAGAGACACCGCCTACGCGCTGTTCGACAACGAGGTGGCTCCGGGAGGGTACTTCGCGATCACGCCGGGGATCGGATTCCATTCGATGTACAGCGTGTCCTGGAGCGAGCTAGACTTCGACCGACTCCTCGCGAGGACCGAGAAGGCGTTCGATCTTCCCTGGATCCGGGAGATCGTCGGATCGGGGAAGCGGGTGGGACGGATCCTCGGCCGGGCGTACGTCGCGCCGGATCCGATTTCCGGGGCCGTCCGAGACGGCACGTTGCTCGTCGGCGAGGCCGGCGGATTCCAAGATGCCGTCGCTGGGTTCGGCTTCCGATACTCGGTGATCACGGGAAGCCTGGCGGCGCGATCCCTCATGGAGGGTTCCGATTACCGGGCCCTGCTGCGTGACACCTTCGGCCTCGAATTTCAACAGGCGAGCGCGATGCGCGAGAAGATGAACCATGCGACGAACGACGACTACGACCGGATGATCGGTGCCCTCGGTCCGGAGATCAGCCTGAAGGAATACATGAAGCGGCGGGAGGCTCGCGGCTTTTGAACCGACTCCGCCCGTCGAAGGAGGACCGATGACGAAACCCTTCGTCCTGTTCGACTTGGGCGAAACCCTCGTCGACCTCAAGGAACTGTTGGTTTCCCTCGCGGCGAACCTGGCGTCAAAGTATCCGGCCCTCGGTCCCGAGCTCCCGACGATCGTGCGTCAGTGGATCTCGGACGCATCTCGAGCGATGCCGCGTTCCCCCGGCCAAGCATTCGTCCCCGAGTTCGAGGTGGCCTCCTCGGTCATGGGGAAGTTGTTGCGGGACCGCGGGATTCGACTGAGCGACAAAGAGGCGGGCTTCATCCTACGGGAGGGATGGGAGGACTTCGAGACGCGGGTCCGCTTCGTCTCCGGTGTGTCGGAGGAATGGCTGAAGGAGGTCCGAAGCCTTTCCGCAGGATTGGCGATCGTCACGGACGGTGATCGGGAGAACGTGAATCGACTCCTTCGACACCTGCCCCTCAGGCCGTACTTCGACGCGATCGTCACCTCGGAGGATGTCAAGTCGTACAAGCCGAACCCTCCGATCTACCAAGCCGCTCTCCTTTCGCTAAAGGCCCAGGCCGACCGGAGCATGTTCGTCTCCGATTCCGCCCAGGACCTCCGGGGAGCCTCGTCTCTCGGAATGGCCACCTGCCTCTTCGGCAAGCCGGCCATCGATGCATCGCGCGAGTTGCCCGAAGGCGCCCTTCAGGTGGCGGACCCGCGGCGGTTTCCAGCAATCTTGCGCGAATTCGCCGAG
>VBLT01000094.1 GCA_005878615.1 Methanobacteriota archaeon | reverse complement strand
CGGTATCTGGGAGCGTTCGACCGAGGGCGATTAGTGGGCGTCGTCCTCGGAACCCAGGACGGTCGGAAGGGCTGGATCAACCGCCTCGCGGTCCATCCGGACTATCGACGCACGCACATCGCGAGCCGACTCGTGCGAACGTGTGAACGTGGCCTGCGGGCGCAAGGCATCCAGATGTTCGCGGCGTTGATCGAGCCGGACAACGCCGCGTCGGAGGCGGTCTTCCGGTCCCTCGGATACGAGATCCTGCCGATGTTGTACGCCCGCCGGAAGTCCCGGCCCGGCGTCTAGGGGATGACCTTGAGTTCCTTGCCGATCTTCTCGTACGCTCGGAGCGCATCGTCGAGGTCCGCCCGCTTCAAGCCCGCGTTCACGATGTTCCGGATGCGGGCGCGGTCTTTCGCGACCATCGGGAAGACAATGGGAAGCGCGAAGACGCCCTCCTCAAACAGGCGGTTGCTGAAACGCTTCGCGATCGCGGAATCGCCGAGCATCACGGGCGTGATCGGCGTGGCGCTCCTGCCGATGTCGAACCCCAGCGACACGAGTTGTTTCTTGAAGTATTTCGTGTTCGACCAGAGCTTCTTCACGTGCCGCGGCTCCGTCTCGAGGACGTCGATCGCCGCGGTGCAGGCGGCCGCGACGGCCGGCGGATGGGACCCGCTCAGGAGCCACGTCCTCGACTTGTTGAGGGCATAGTTCCGAAGGTCGTTGGAGCCCGCCACGTAGCCTCCCACGACGCCGAGCGCCTTCGAGAACGTCCCGAGTTCGACCTGGATCTTCTCCTCGACGTGGAAGTGCGAGGCGACGCCCCGCCCTCCCTCTCCGAGGACGCCTTCGCCGTGCGCGTCGTCGATGAATACCATCGCGCCGAACGCCTCGCTCAGATTGGCGATCTGGTCGACCGGCGCGATGTCGCCGTCCATCGAGAAGACGCCGTCGCTGATCACGAGGATCTTCTTCGCCCAGCCGTCGGCCTCCTTGAGCGCCCGTTCGAGGTCGCCCATGTCCGAGTGGCGGTAGATGATCCGCTGGGCCTTCATGAGCCGGACGCCGTCGATGATGCTCCCGTGGTTCAACTCGTCCGTCAGGACCGCGTCGCCTTCCCCCGCGAGCTGCGGGATGAGGCCCGCGTTCCCGGCGAAGCCGCTCATGAAGAACAGGGCGGCCTCGCGGCGCTTGAAGCGGGCGATCCGCCGCTCCAGCTCCTCATGCAGGTCCATGTTCCCCGCGATCGGGCGCACGCTGCCGCTGCCCGCCCCGTGGGTCTTGATCGCCTCCCGCGCGGCCCGCTTGACCTTCGGATGGTTCGAGAGGTTCAGGTAGTTGTTCGAACAGAGCATGATCACGGTCTTGCCGTCGACCTGGCTCCGCGGCGCCGACGGTCCCTGCAAGACGCGGAGCTTCCAGTCCAGGCTCTGCGCGACCAGGTTCTCGTACTCGGTCCGCATCCACGACGTCGGATCCCGGGAGACCATCGTCACGCCTCCATCGGGAACGCGACTTTGCCACAATCGCCGCTGCGCATCACGGCCATCGCCTCGTCGTATCGGTCGAGCGGGAACTTGTGGGTCAGGAGGGGACGAAGGTTCACGTTCCCGCTCCGGAGGAGGCCGCCCATCTGGTACCAAGTCTTGTACATGAGCCGGCCGTGGATGCCGTGCATCGACACGCCTTTCGTCACCATCTCGGACAGGTCGAAGGTCACGGGCTTCGTATAGAAGCCGAGGATGTGGATCCCGCCGGCGGGGCGGACGACCGACAGGGCCTCCTTCAACGCCTCCTCGCTCCCCGAGAACTCGAGGGCCTCGTCGACCCCCTCGCCCGACGTGAGGTCCATGATCTCCTCGACGAGTCGCGGCCCGGACCGAAGGACCGAGTGCGCGCCGACCGTCTTCGCCAAGTTCATCCGATATTGGTTTCGGTGGCCGACCGCGATCACGCGGCGAGCTCCCATCGCGCGGCAGAGGGCGACCGCCATCAGGCCGATCGGGCCGAGGCCGAAGATCGCCACGGTCTTTCCCGGGACGTTCGCGTTCGTCGTCGTGTAGACCGCGTTCCCGAGCGGGTCTTGCATCGTCGCGAACTCCGGCGGAAGGTCCGGATCGTTCACGATGACGTTCGAGGCCGGGACCTTGAGGTATTCCGCGAACGCCCCGTCCCGGTCGATCCCGACGATCGAGACGGACTTGCACACGTGCGCGTTCCCGGTCCGGCACATGTAGCAGGTGCCGTCGGCGATGTGCCCCTCCGCGCTCACGTACTCGCCCTTCCGGAGGTTGGTCACCTCCGCCCCGAGGCGCTCGATGTGCCCCGAGAACTCATGGCCCTGGACTAGCGGGACCTTGATGCGGTTCTGGGCCCACGCGTCCCAATCGTAGATGTGGACGTCCGTGCCGCAGATCGACGAGACCGCGACGGACTTGACTTCCGTACTCTTCGGCGCCGCTTTGACCTTCACCGCGGCCTTCATCATCGACGTCATCCAGAAATTCCCCCGAGCGGACTCGCTCATGGTCCCAGGGTATTTCAACTTTCTATTTCGGTGCGGCGGAACAGTCGCTCATCCTTGGATCGGATGGAGTTTCGACGTTCGATATCCAACGATGACGAAGAGGTACTCGCGGCGCACGAACGCCTGGTCGAGCTCCGGATCGCCGGTGTCGACGCGGAGGACCGGCGTCGCCGCGAGTTTTCCGGGTGTCGCGACGACGATCACGTTCCCGACGCCGATGCGTCGCAGGACGGCCGGGCTGACCTGGAGGTTCCCTCGGCCCAAGATGAAGCCTTGGGCCCCGATCGGGCTGACCACGAGCTTCGCCTTCGGACGCCGATTGAGCAACTCGAGGATCTTCGCTTCGTTCACGTCGGCGGCAAGGGTCTTGCCCGCGAGGACGGCGTCGACGCCGAGCAGCGTCTTTTCGATTCCCAGGGAGGAAGCAATGCCCTGGAGCGTGGACCCCGGTCCGAGGAGGAAGAGCGTGTCCGGATTCTCGGAGAACAATTCCGAAAAGTGTTCGGTGAGTTCGGCCCGCACCGACTCCTCGCTCAGTTCTTCGACCATCAGTTTCCCCGCGGAGACGAGGTGCGGCTCGACGAGCGTCTTGGCTGTCGCGAACAAACGGACCCGCCATTCGCCCTTCCGGTACGCGTCCTCGTCGAGGTCGAGGATTTCGGCCGCTCCGATGCGAAGCTCGGAGCGCATGAATGCCGCAAGGAGACGCGCGGCCGCGGAGGGCGATACCGCGAACAGCCCCGAGTGCATCTTGACTCCCGCGGGGATTCCTAGGATGGGGACGCGGTCCTGCACCGCGGAGGCAACGTCTCGCGCCGTTCCGTCTCCGCCGCAGAACAAGATCAGATCGGCCCCGCGAGCGATCGTATTTTCCACGGCGTGCACCGTGTCGCCCGCCGTGGTCGTCGGCAGGGGCTTGTGAACGACATCGATGCGGGAGCCGGGGATGCCGGCCGTTCGCAGCGGGATCTCTCCCATCCGATCGCCCCCCGCGAGCCAGTCGACATCCAGGGCGGGATCCTCCCACGAAAAGCGGAGGAACGCCTCCGCGAAGGCGCGGGCTCGGTCGCCGGCCACGGGCTCGGCGCCTGCGGCCAAGGCTTGCTCCACCACCCCGTCCGTCCCCTTCAACCCCACGCGGCCTCCCATGCCGGCGATAGGATTGACGACGAAGCCGATGCGCCGCAACGGCCACAAGACCGGCCCGGAAGTATTTCGGCCTTCCGCGGTCCGGCTAGCCTTTCGTCGGTCGCTTCTTCTCGGAGGGCCCGCGCCTCCAGGCCCGCGCCAGTTCGGCGGGGGGCGAGACAACCGCCAAGTGGACGAGGTAGCCGACCGCCGCGAGCGGGATCATCGGCCACAAGGACGGCGCAAGGGCGACCGCCGTCGAGAGACCCGCCGCGATTCCGAGCTGGATGACCTGGAGTTCGCCCCGGGTCACCGATTTCAGATCCGTGGGACGAATTCGAAGGTGGATCCACACCGCGGGCGCGGTGAACAGCGCGCCGAAGATGAACTCCCGGCGCACCGCGAGCGCGAGGGCTCCGAACAGGATGGCACCGACCGCGGTCATCGCGGCGGCGTACCGCTTCGCATTACGGAAGCCCAGGGCCACGACGCTCGTCCGCTTCTGCGGCCGGGCGCGCGCATCCATCTGCGCATCGAGGTAGTGATGCACGATCAGCATCCCCATGCAGACCAAGGCATGCGCGGACAGGGCGAGGACGGCAACGATCGAAAGCTGTCGCGTCTGGATCGCGTACGCTCCGAGTCCGGAGAGGAGGACACCTGGAAAACCTCCGAACCATTCGCCGGCGAACGGTCGATACGCGGTCGCGATTGGAGGGACGGTGTAGGCCACTCCCAAGATGTAGCCCGCGAGGACGAGCATTGCGAGCCAGGCCGCCCTCGCGACGACGACCCAGATGGTCAGAGTCGCGATGGCCCCGCTCGAGGCGGCGAAGATCAACCAAAGATCGCCTTCACCCAGGAGGGAAAGGTTTCGGACATGACTCCCTCCGGACAACGCGCGGGGCCCGTCGATTCGGTCCGTTCCGCTTCGCCAGTCGTAGATCTCGTTGATCGCATGAGTCGCCCATCCCTGGATCAGGCCGCCGAGGCCCAATGCCACCGCGAACCACAATAGGTCAAAGCCCCCGAGATCCGCGGACGCAACCGCCGTCCCGAGGACGACGGCGGTGTACGACCACAGGAGGACGGGGATCAGACGGAACTCGAGGAACCAGCCTTTCGCGGTGCGCGACCAGTCCCGTCCTCCTCCGATGAGGCCCACAATTTTGACTATTTCGATAGTAATATTAGAACGTTCGGCCATCGCCTGTTCGATGCGTGTCCCGAAGGCTACTTTATCGCCAAACGGATGGGGTCGCGCCTCGATGGACCGGCGGTTGTGGTACCTCATCGCAGGAACCCGCGGCGGGATCAACCGCGCACGGATCCTGTGGAGCCTCCATGAGCGGCCGTACAACGCGAACGACCTGGCGACGCAACTCGCGTTGGACTACAAGACCGTTCGCCATCACCTGGAGGTCTTGCATGAGAACGACTTCGTGATGACCGTCGGGGATGGAGGCTACGGCACCCAGTACTCGCTGTCCCCGCGCCTTCAGTTCCATTTCGAGGACTTCTTGGAGATTTGGCAACGAATCGGACCCCATTCCGGGGAGACTTCGCGGTAGATTGAAGTCCCTGTTTTCGTAGAACCGGGGAAAAGTAGATATGGCATCCCCCGACGTTTCGCATCGTCAGCATGGCCCTCGGGACCCTATGGATGATTGACGTCGTGCTCGCGGCGGCGAGCATCGTCGTGTTGGCCTTACTCCTTTTCATCTATCGGTCCAATTTCCGATCCCTTCGATCGCCGCTTTCGTTCGGGCTGATCGTCTTCGCGGCGCTGTTCCTCTTGGAGAACCTTGCCGCGATGTACTTCTATTTCTCCTGGAGCGACAGCCTCAGCACGAGTGGATACGCCGGGGCCGTCGCCATGCCGATGCTCATCTTGAACGCCGTGGAGCTCGTTGGGTTCTCGACGCTCCTCCTCGTCTCCTGGCGCTGACCGCGCGTACGGTGCGGTCAAATACGGCCCCACCTTTTCCGTGCTCGAGACCGTGCCGTTGAACTACCGACCGATGGGGAAGACCGAGCTCGAGGTCTCCGAAGTCGGGTTCCCGCTCTGGCCGGTCGCCTCGGGCGCCTGGGGATCGTTCTCGGACGAGCAGGCGATGGACCTCCTGCGGAAGGCCTACGACGCGGGCATCAACTACTTCGACGTCGCGCCGACCGACGGAAACGGCCGAGGAGAGAGCCTCCTCGGGAAGACATTCCAAGATCGACGCGAACTCGTCATCATCTCGAGCAAGGTGGGCCGCGCGGACGGCCGTCCCGACTTCTCGCCGGGCGCGATCAAGGCCTCCGTCGACAAGACGCTTGATCGACTCGCCTCGTCCTACGTGGACGTCCTGCAGCTGCACTACCCGGATGCCGCGACCGTCGGAAATGCCGGCGTATGGCAGGCCCTCGAGGACCTGAAGGCCCAGGGAAAAATTCGCTACTACGGCATCGCCCTCGGCCCCGGCCCGGGAGGGCTCGAGGAAGGCCGCGCCGCGATGCGGAAGCACGACCTCGGTTGCATCCAGACCTACTACAATCTCCTGGAGGAGGAGCCGGGTCGAAAGTTCTTCCCAGTCGCCTTGGAGATCAACCAGGGCATGGTGATCCGCGCGCCCCACGCCGGGGGCGTGCTCGAGTCCAACCCGGATGCGGTTCGCTTCCCCGCGGACGGGGACTTGCAGGTGAAGGACGCCGCGTGGATCGAACGGGCCCGCAAGCAAGCCGCGAATCTCCGGTGGGTGTACGACGGAAAGGGCATGACCCTGTCCCAGGCCGCCCTGAAGTTCATCTTGTCCGAGGAGACCGTCGCCTCGGCGCTGCCGAACATCCACCGGGAGGAACAGCTCGCGGAATACACCGCGGTCTCCGATTTCGAATCCTTCTCTCAAGTCGAGCTCGGCGAGATCGCGGAGCAGTTCCGGCGGGGCTTCGGAGTCTGACCGGCGGATGATCCTCGGATATGTCGACGTGCAGGACCGGATCTACGATCTGAACTTCGCGACGTTGCGCCTTCGAGTCCGCATCGAGGCAGGACCGTCCGCGTCCGAGAGCCGCGTCGCGTTTTCCCAGGTCGCGGGGGAAGGCGCCACGTCGTACCGCGTGATCGGGGAGGCGGACGTGACGGCGGAGGCCGCGATGGATCACGATGGCCACCGCATACCCCTCCTGCGTGCGGTCCAAGGGCATTTGTACAGACACGAGGCAGGGTTGCTGTTCTTCGCGAGCCCGGGGAAGCGAGACCTCGAGGATCCTGGTTTCTTCCTCGTAAAATTGCGCGCGATGCCGAGCGCCGTGCGATTCTTCTTCGAGGATCAAGAGGGCCGGGAGATGATTTCGATTCCGAACGACGAAATCCTCCGACGGGAAAAGGAGGGCGACGGCATCACGGTCTACGTGAGTGCCGCGAGCGTCGCCTTGCCGAAGGAGAAGATCGCGTACGCGATCCGCTTCGCGCCCGAGGCGCGGGTCGGGCCCGTCCTCGCGAGCGAGGCCGCTCCTCCGCGTCGGTGACGAAATCCTTATACCGCGAGGCAGGTTCGTCCGTCGAGGTCCCGCATGTCCTACGATGTCGGAGGATTGGGTCTGGGCGGCGAGAAGAAGCCGGGCCGGCGGCGCATGTACATGTTCGCCGGGGTCGCCGTCGTCGTGATCGTCATCATCGCCGTCGTCGTCAAGTTCGTCGTGTACCCGTAGCCAGGGAGGCCCGTCCGCCCGTCGCCAACCGGCGGCATCGGCTATCACCTTCGATACGGGATGCGGAAGGCTGATACCCCCACCCTCGCAGACTCATCTGCAATGCAGGTCCGGCTCGACCCCGCTTCGAAGCGAATCCTCGTCGCCCTCCTCGCGAGTCCCAAGACTGCCGTCGAGGTCAGTCGGATCTATGGCATTCCCGTCGCGACGGTGCGGGAACGGATTCGGCGGCTGCAAGAACTCGGGTTCGTCCACATGGTCCTGACGTTCGTCGATTCCACAGGACAGATGCGACAGTATTACGAGGCGATGTTGCCGATCGACAGCTCGGAAGAGGAAGTCGTCGTCGAGTTGTGACGAATCCTCCGGGGACGGGCCCGGTTCCTCGCTCAATGCGACGAAGAAAGCAATACTTATATAGTGCCGGCCGTATGCTTCGGTTGTCATTTTTGACACCCTTTTGAACGGGAGTGTACCAATGGCAACGGTTTCGAGAGAAGTCGACACCGGGACCACGACGCTCGGCCTCGTTTGCAAGGACGGGGTGGTCCTGGCCGCGGATCGCCGCGCGACCGCGGGGACCTTGATCGCCCACAAGCGCACGAAGAAAGTCTACCGGCTCGACGAGAACCTGGGCCTCACGACCGCCGGATTGGTCGGGGACTTGCAGGTCCTCGCACGGTACATCACCGCCGAGGTCGAGTTGTACAAGCTCAAGCGGGGCATCTCGATGCCGGTCGAGGCCTGTGCGACCCTCACCGCGAACATCCTGAGCGGGAGCCGCTTCTACCCGTACTGGGTCCAGCTCGTGATCGGCGGCTGGGACCGGACGGGAGGGCACGTCTTCTCCCTCGACGCGGCTGGCGGGTCCCTGCCGGACAAATTCGTGTCCAGCGGCTCGGGCAGCCCCTACGTGTACGGGGTCCTCGAGGACCACTGGAAGGATGACATGACTCTCGACGAGGGCGCGAACCTCGCGGTCCGCGCGGTGACCGCTGCGATGAAGCGCGACGCGGTCTCCGGCGAAGGGATCGATGTGGCCCTCATTTCGAAAGACGGCTTCAAGATGTTCGACGACAAAGAAGTCGAGAAGCGCAAAGCGAGTATGAAACTGGCCTGAGTCCGACGCGACTTCGGGCCAAAGTGATGTCCGATGACCATCGAGGACATTCTGAACGACGCGCGAAGCGTCGTGAAGAAAGTGGTACCTGACCACGTGGAAATCACGCAGGTCGACTTCGAAGGCCCCACGATCGTGATCTACACGAAGAACATGGAGGTCTTCGCAGAGTCGAACGACCTCGTGCGACAGATCGCGCAGCAGCTGCGGCGCCGGATCGTCGTCCGACCGGATCCTTCGCTCCTCGCCCCCCAGGACGAGGCGGAGAAGGTGATCCGCGAGGTGATCCTCCCCGAAGCGCAGATCACCGGGATATACTTCGAGCCGGAGACCGGGGAGGTCACGATCGAGGCTCTCTCCCCCGGCGTCGTCATCGGCCGCCACGGCTCCGTCCTGAATGAGATCAAGAAGAAGATCGGCTGGGCGCCCAAGGTCGTGCGGACCCCGCCGATCCCGTCGAAGACGGTCGAGGAGATCCGGCAATACCTTCGGACGATTAACGACGAGCGGCAGTCGTTCCTGAAGCAGGTCGGCCGGCGCCTCGCGAGGGAGGTCCCTCAGGGGGAGAACTACGTGCGGATCACGGCGCTCGGCGGATTCCGGCAGGTTGGCCGCTCCGCCGCCCTCCTGAGTACCCGGGAGTCGAAGGTCCTGATCGACTGCGGCGTCCTGATCTCGGAGGACAACGGATCGCCGTACCTGAACGCGCCCGAGGTCCTGCCGCTCAGTTCGCTCGATGCGGTCGTCATCACCCACGCCCACTTGGACCACTCCGGGCTCGTCCCCGCCCTGTTCAAGTACGGATACGAAGGGCCGATCTACACGACGCCTCCGACCCGGGACCTCATGTCCCTCCTCCAGCTCGACTTCATCAAGGTCGCGATGGGCGAGGCCCGCAAGTCCGCGTACGACTCGAGCAACATCCGGAAGGCCGTGGCGAACACGATCCCGCTGAAGTACGGGGAGACGACGGACATCGCGCCCGACGTGCGC
>VBLT01000152.1 GCA_005878615.1 Methanobacteriota archaeon | reverse complement strand
ACGTTTTGTCAATTGTCATACGACGTAGGACAAGACCCCTCCATCGTCCTCGGAGCCTGTGCCCGACCGAGGGTCCTTAATTTTATTTCGTATGCCAGATAGAAGAGGCGCTTTTTTCGCGGAAAGGAGCGCTACCAACGAGGTTCGAACACCGCGAAAGCTTTACGCGAACGCCTCCTATGGTCCGCCGTGGCCCGGAGAAAATCGGCCCCGCGCACCCGTCGAACGAGTCTCCATCCGCACCGAAGAGCGCCGAAATCGTCTCGACGTCGGAGTGTGTCGGCGAGACGTCACCGACGGCGATCGTCTCGGCCGACGGCAAAACCGCGCGTGCGGACGCGCGCCCGCGCGGCTCCTCCACGAACCCGGACGAAAATAGGACCCCGCGCCAGGGAGATCGATCTGCGGCCGATAGAGGTCAAGTGGCGGGCCGCCTGGGAGAAGGCGAACGTGAACGTCGCGCGAGCCGATCCGACGCGGCCCAAGTGGTACACGACCGTCCCGTACCCCTACACGAACGGGTACCAACACCTAGGTTTCGCGACTTCGTTCCTGCGAGCGGAGTTTCAGTCGCGATATCGTCGCATGCTCGGGTACAACGTCCTCCATCCGGAGGCGTTTCATTGCACGGGTCTTCCGATCCTGGGCGCCGCGAAGCGCATCGCCGAGAAGGAGCCGAAGCAGTGGGACATCCTGCGGAAGATGGGAATCCCGGACCGCGACATTCCAAAGTTCGCGGACCCGATGCACTGGATCGAGGTATTTCCCGAGGCCGCGATGGAGGACTTGAAGGGCCTGGGTGTCGCGGTGGACTGGACCCGGTCCTTCATCACGACCCCGCTGAACCCGCCCTACGACGCGTTCGTGCGATGGCAGTTCCATCACCTCCGGGACGGCGACTTCGTCAAGATCGACAAGCACCCAGTGATCTGGTGTCCGAAAGACCAAGCCCCTATCGGGGATCACGACCGCCTCGAGGGCGAGGGGGAGACGCCGAGCGAATACACACTCCTGAAGATTCCCTTGGCGGATGGCCGATTCCTCCTCGCCGCCACGATCCGACCCGAGACCGTCTACGGGCAGACGAATCTCTGGGTGGATCCGGATGCCTCGTATGTCGTCGCAAAGGTCGGCGAGGAACGATGGGTCTTGAACGAACTCGCGACAAGGAAGCTCTCGGAGCAAGGCCGGACCGTGGTCGTGGAGTCGACCGTCCGGGGGGCCGACCTCGTTGGCAAGGATGCGGTCGCTCCCGCGATCAATCGTGCCATCCCCGTCCTGCCAGGGTCATTCATCGACCAGGGTCGAGGCACCGGCATCGTCACGAGCGTCCCTTCCGATGCCCCGGACGATTTCGTCGCCTTGCGGGACCTCCAGCGGGATGATGCGCTCCTCGCGAAGTACGATCTGGACCCGCCGCGCATTCGAGCGATCAAGCCGGTGTCGATCATCCGCACGCCCGGGTGGGGGCCGCTGCCGGGCGTCGAGATCGTGGAGCGGCTGGGGATCCGGAATCAAGGGGACCGGGAGAAGCTCGAACAAGCGAAGGCCGAGGTCTACCGGACCGGCTTCTATCGTGGCGTCCTGAACGAGAACTGCGGGCCCTACGCGGGCATGCGGGTCGAGGTCGCGAAGGACGAGATCCGCAAGGAACTCATGTCGAAGGGTCAGGCCGACAGCATGTACGAGCCGAGCGGCGAGGTCGTGTGCCGCTGCATGACGCGGGCGATCGTGAAGGTCGTGGACAACCAATGGTTCCTCGGATACGGCGACCCGGCATGGAAGGCGAAGGTCCACGAGGCGATCGCCTCGATGGAGATGCATCCGGAGGGCTTGCGGAAATGGCTCGACTACGTGACGGATTGGCTCCACGACTGGCCATGCACCCATCACCGCGGCCTCGGGACGATCCTACCATGGGACTCGGACTGGGTGATCGAAAGCCTTAGCGACTCGACGATCTACATGGCATACTATACGATCGCCCATGCCTTGCAGGGCGGCGCCTTGCGGTCGCAGGTGCCATGGGCCGGACGCCTCGACGACGCGTTCTTCGACTATGTCTTCTTCGGGAAGGGCGGCGCGAAGACCGTGGCCAGCCGACTCGGTGTGGACGCCAAACTAGTCGAAGAATTGCTTGTTTAATCACATCGCGATCTTTCCGAAGGAGCACTGGCCTCGCGGCTACGGCGTGAACGGATATGTACGCCTCGCGGGTCGCAAGATGTCGAAGTCCCGAGGGAACGTGTGGTACATCCGGGAGGCGTTGCGAGAGTGGCCTGCGGACGTGATCCGGCTCACCGTGGCGAACGCGGGCGACGGCCTCGATGACCCGAACGTGGACCTTGATTTCGCCGCGGTTGCGGAGGCCCGGTTGCAAGACTGGGTTCGCTTTGCGACGAAGAAACACTCGACCCGGCGGAACACACACGGAATTGACGGATGGTTCCTGAGCGTCCTGAATCGAACCGTTCAGGCGACGCGGAATGCGATGGAGGACATGAATTACAAAATTGCGTTGCGCCACGGTTATTTCGACCTCCAGTCGGCCTGGTCGTGGTACGTCCGGAGATCGGAGAACCGTCCGCAGGTGGAGTGCTTGCGTCGATTCATCGAGGTCCAGACGAAGGTGCTAGCCCCATTCACGCCCCATATGGCGGAGGAGATCTGGCACCGGAACGGGGGAGCCGGCTTCGTCGTCGCCGCGGCCTATCCTGACGCGAAGGTCGAGGAGATCAATCCCCGAGCGGAGGCCGCGGAAGGCTTGCTGCAGTCGACCCTCGCGGACATCCGGGAGATCCTCAAGGTCACCGGGATCGCGCCGAAGCGAATGGCCCTGTACACGGCGCCGTCGTGGAAAGTCAGCGTCCACGAGGTCGCCCGTGCGCTCGCGACGCAGGGTGCGCTCGCGATGAACGTCCTCATGGAGAAGGCGCTTGCCCAACCCGGGATGCGCGACCGCGCGAAAGAGGTGGCCGCGTACGCGAAGCAGGTGGCGGACGAGTTGAAGCACGCCCGCGTCGAACATCTGGATCGGTTCGACTCCGTGGACGAGTTCGCGATGTTCCGAGAGAATGCGCACTTCCTGGCGAAAGAGCTCGGCGTCAAGGTCGACGTGTTCCGCGCGGACGATCCGCGCCGCTGGGATCCGTCGACGAAGGCTGACCGCGCCGTCCCTGGCCGTCCCGCGATCTACGTGGAGTGAGTCGATGCGCATCGCGCGGCCCCGGAGGCCGACGGCCGTCTTCAAGCGCAAGCGGAGTCCGCCACCTCAGGCGACGAAGCTGCTTCGGTACTCCATGGTGGCGGGCATCGTTTTCATCGTCCTCCTTGGCGTCGTGTTCCTTCCGCGGATGTTCGTCGACCAGAGTGGGGTCGCCACGCCGGTGAAAATGACCTTTACGACCTCGACCCGTCTCGAGGTCACGTCGGTCGGCGCCTCCGTGTCGCTGTCGAAGTTGCAAGCGGTCCTGGTGCGAGACAAGGTCACGGCCGCGACGCTCGGTCCCCCGCTGGGGGGCGGGAATGCGACGCTCGCATTCACGGACGCGGACGGAGACGGTCATCTGAGTCCGGGCGACTTCTTCTTGGTGCCCGCCAGCTCAACAGCGTGCTATCGCCTGGACATCAATCAAATCGAGCCCGGGTCGACGTTCGTCGTGGGGCAACAGGCTTGGGGCCTCTGTTCTTCGACGTAACGTTTAATTGAACACGGTC
>VBLT01000093.1 GCA_005878615.1 Methanobacteriota archaeon | reverse complement strand
GGCTCGAAGGCATCCGCGTCGACCTGGACGACTCCGGGGATTCCCTCGGGAAGAAGATCCGGAACGCCGAGAAGGAATGGGTTCCCTACATCGTGGTCATCGGAAAGAAGGAGGCCGGCGGGGGGCCGGTGAACGTCCGGATCCGGGAGACGAAGGAACAGGCGGAGATGGAGGTCGACGCACTCCGCAAGCGGATCCACGGCGAGACGAAGGGACGCCCATTCCGGCCCTTGGCCGAACCGTTCCACGTGAGCGAACGCCCGATCTTCCGCGGCTGACGTCCATTCTCGTTTCTCGAATTTGAGAACCGCGGCTTCCGCCTTTATGGACGCGACCCGCATCGAGCGCCGCGATGGCCTTCCTGAAGCGCGACCACGTCGAGCTCCTCTTGGGGATCGGCGTACTGGCCTTAGGCCTTGGTCTCCTCGTTTTCACGTTCTCGCATGCCCTGGCCATTGCCTCGGCCCCGGGCGACTTCTTCCGTAGCCAGTTCCCGCAGAACCAGACGCCCGGGGGCCCGACGGCCTCGTTCCGCTGGGACGCGACCGACTTCAACGCGACCGTCCAGGACACTTCCAGCCAGGGGGATTCGGCGATCAATTCCTGGCAATGGGACTTCGGCGACGGGACCCGCTCGGGAGGCGCGACGCCAGGACCTCACCGGTATTCGAATGCCAGCGTCTACCAGGTCAGCCTGATCCTCCGTGATGCGAACGGCAAAGAGAGCCGCGCATTGGCGCAAGTCCAGGTCGTCCCGACGCAAACGCGTTCCGGGGAGAGCGTCGGAGACCCGACGGCAGGCCTGACTGCCGGGTTCGACCTGAGCGGCATCCTCCAACCGGTCGCGGTGACGTTCCTCACGTTCGGCATGTATGTCGTCCTGACCTTGGTCGGCGGCGCGATCACCCGGGCCGGCTGGAACATGATCAAGCCGAAACCCGAGACGATCCGGGTGCGGCTCAAGCCGAAGGACCTCACGCGGGCGATGGAGCAGGACTCAGCGCAAGTCGTCGTCCTCCCGCCGCCGCCTTCGTGAAGGTCAGCGCCTTCGATCGGGCCGCGGGAAATCCCTCGCGAGGGGATCCGATCGATCCGAGACGACGTCGGCGACGGAAATGGATTCTCGTACCGACTCCACCATGGGAGAGCGGACGCCGGTCATGATCGCGAGGACCCGCAGAATCCCGTCGTACTTCGGATCGACGCGGACACCGAAGATCACGTTCGCGTCGGGCCGCATCGCGGCCGTCAGGCCCTCGACGACCTCGTGGGCCGTGCGGAGCCGCAAGCCCGGCCCGGCGCTGATGTGAATCAGGGCCCCGTTCGCCCCGCGGTAGTCGACCTCGAGGAGCGGATTGTTCAGTGTGTCGGAGACGACCCGTCGGGTGTCGTCCTCCGCGTTCTCTCCGTAGAACACGGTCGACGTCCCGCCGGACTGGAGGATCGTGCGGACGTCACTGAAGTCCAGGTTGATCAGCGAGGGGACCGTGATCGATTCGGTGATGCCCTTGATGACCTCGCCGATCAAGTGGTCCATCACCGCGAAGGCCTGTTCGACGGGGAGGTTCGGGACGAGGTCCAGGAGGCGGTTGTTGTCGAGGAGGATCAGCGAGTCCGTCCGGTCCCGGAGTCGCTGGATGCCCGCGCGGGCGTTCGTCATCCGACCGCGTTCCGCGCGGAAGGGCGTCGTGGCCAGGGTGATGACGACGCTCCCTGCGGCCTGGGCGAGTTCTGCGACGTGCGGAGCGACCCCCGTCCCCGTGCCTCCGCCAAGGCCAACCGTGATGAAGGTGAGGTCCGCATCGCCGATCTGGTTCCGGAGTTCGGTCTCCGAGATCTCGGCGCATCGCTCGCCGATCTCCGGGCGGCCCCCGGCCCCCATGCCGCGGGTCACGCCGGCTCCGATGAGCAGCTTCCGGTCCGCTTGAATCGAATCGAGGTGCACGGCATCCGTGTTGACGACGACCGTCCGAGCCCCATGGATGCCCATTCGATGGAGCCGGTGCACGGAGTTCCCGCCGGCCCCGCCGCAGCCGACGACCAGGACCTTCGGGCGTGCGAAGGAGAAGGACTCGAGGAACGACTTGTTCCCGGTGCGCTGTGCGGACTCGATGCCCATCCCTAGTCCCATCCCGAGCGACCCGCGGTGAGAGTCGCCCGCTCGCGCGCCTGAGGGGTCGCGCCGCCCGCCACAGACTACCGATCGGCCCCTTCCATGGCCTTGTGAAGCCGACGTCGGACGTATTCGCGGACCGCATTGCGGACCGCGTCCTCGACGGACACAGAGTCGCCTGACTTCACGAGCTGCTGGAGGTCCACCACGTTGCCCTTCGGCAGTTCGATCATGAGCTTGCGGATGTAATCCGGCGAGAATTGGATGTCGATGAACTTGTCAATCGCGGCTCGGATGACGTCTGAGATCGTCGTGTACGTTCCGCTCTTGACGAGCTGATGCAAAGCCTTCACCTTGTCCGGCGGCAGCCGGATCGTAACCCTCTCCGATTCGGATGGCATGGACGGCCTCCCGCTTCCCCGCTGAAGGTGTCTGACAATCGTATGACAGACGCGCTATTTAAGGATATGTCCAATGGGTTCCCCTCGGGCCAGGCCCCGTCGAATTGGACACGTTCATGCTCCGGGCAGTTTCCCTGCCGGCATGCCCTTTCAGATCACCACGACGATCACGTGCTTTCTCCTGCCCGGAGACGGAGCCCAGGCTGAGGCCGAATTCCTCCACCACTTGGCGGACCCGAGCGAGATGTACATCATCGCCTACGGATTCACGCTCCAACCGATGATCGACCAGTTCCTCGCCAACCACGCCGCGGGGGATCCGCTGCACATTTACCTGGACCACTCCCAAGCGTCCGGCATGGCCGAGAAGCCCCAGGTCCAACGTCTGGTCGATGCGGGCATCGAGGTCACGATTGGCACGAGCCCGGAGGGAAGTCAGTTCATCTGTCACACGAAAGGAATCGTCTGCCTCGATCCGGCGCCGTGGTGCTGGGAAGGGTCGGTCAATTTCTCGGTCAGCGGTTGGCACCAATTGAATACGGCAATGAGTTTCTCGTCCAAGGATTGGGCGAAGAACTTCGTCGACCAGTTCAAACAGATCCGGCAGTTCGCCTGGGACTACGAGCGGGCCTTTCAGCTCATGCCCAAGCCACCGAGCGGAGTGAGGCCGAACCCGAATCCGCCTCCGCTACGAAAGCGGACCCCGTCGGTCACGCCACGATAGCTGCGGAACGGCTGCCGGCAATGGCGAGGAACCTAGAGCGCCCGCATCCGGTTGTTCTTCGGATTGTGTTCGACCTCGGCGAGATGGAGGGCCTCGAGGACCGGAGGGACATACATGCCGAAGCGACCTCGGAGTCCCTTCTTGAGTCCGTACCAACCGCCGACGGGATTCTTGGCCGATCGTCCCCACGCCTCGACCGTCCCTTCGGCCGCGGGCTTCTGTTCGTCCGCGCTCCCGAGCAACATCCAGTCTCCGCGGGCCTTGAGCATCTGGTGCAAGTCGTTGATGCATCGGACATGGTAGCGCAGTTCGGTGCTCCCCGACTTGACGACGAGCGCGGGCGGATCGAGCGTTTCGTCTCGGAACGCGAGGAACTCGGAGGTCCCGCTCGGGGTCTTGAGCTTCCACGGATGGTCTCTCGTGCCTTCGCCCGATTTTCCTTTGCCTGTCATTCGGATCCCCCGGCCTGAATACGCTGTCCCCGCGCCGCGAATCTTCTTCGGCTCCGCGTCCCAATCGGTGACAAGCGGAAGGACCGCGACCGGTCTATTTCAACGATTCGCCGCCTTCAGGTGACGGCGCCTATGGAGAAAATCAGGCCTTCGGTAGGATCTTCGCGAGCCCCCGACTTTCCAAAAGATGCGCTCCGTTGGCCCGCATTTCCTTCACCGCCATCTCCGAATCCCCGGGCTTCACTTCGACCCCTCGAATCGCGTCGCGGAGCACACGGACGGTCATGCCACGGCGGAGGCCGTCGAGGGTGGTCGCACGCACGCAGTAATCGGTCGCAAGCCCACAGATGAAGAGTTCATCGACGCCGAGTTCGTGCAGGGCCGATTCGAGGTCCCGCCCGTTTTCGGTGAAGGCTTGGAAGCCGGAGTACGAGTCCACTTCCGGATCCATCCCCTTCGACAGGACGATGGCGCCCTTGGGAATCTCGAGGTCCGAATGGAATCGCGCCCCCTTGGTCCCTTGGATGCAGTGCGGCGGCCAGGCCCCGCCGAACTCCTTGAAATGCTTCGTCACCTTTGGATGCCAGTCCCGCGTGAAGATGACCGGCAGGCTTCGTCGCTGGAACAGGGCGATCGTCCGGTTCGTTCGGGGAATGATCGCGTCCCCGTGGGGCACCCCGAGGGCGCCTCCGGGACAGAAGTCGTTCTGGACGTCGACCACGAGCAATGCGGCCCTCTGACCCATGGTCCCACCCGCGAAACGGGTGATTTCGCTAAAAGCTTGTGCCCTTGCTAATCTTCGCGAAATCCTCGAGATAGTCGTCGCGGAAGGCCATGTCCTTCGGGAGGTCGGGGAACCAGCGCGCCTCGACGACCTCATGTCCGGGCTGGAGGTTGCGGGATCGCGCGCGGGCGACGAATTGCGCGAAGTATCCGTGGCGGGAGCGGGAACCATCGGTCACCGTTTCATGGATGATCCGGGTCAGCGTCGGTTCCGCCAGCTCGACGCCGACCTCCTCGCGCACCTCTCGCCGGAGGCCGTCGTCGGTCCGCTCCGCGCGTTCGAGGAGTCCCCCGGGAGTGAACCATGGCCCTCCCTCCGGTGCCGGTTGGACGCGGACGAGGACGATCGCCCCGCGGCCGTCATGGACCAGTCCACCCGCGGCCCAGAAGGGAGCCCGACCGCGGATCTGGAGAGCGGGATCCTCCGGAGAGGTGACCCGCGTGCGCGTCACGATCGGGACGCGGCCGAATCGGGCGAAGGCGTCGCCCATGCGGTCCTTGCATTCTCCCGGACACATCGCGATACCGAGGACGGAAACCTTATTTAAGCGCCCTTCGAGTTCCCGGCCGCGCACGAGGTGCGCCCATGCCACTCGAGGACGTCTCTGACCGATCCAACAAAGTCTACGACACGATGAAGTCCGCCGGCATCACCTCGGAGGAGAAGATGCGCGACGCCGAGGCCATCACGAAGATGTCGAAGCTCCCGAAGAACTTCGTCCTTACGGCGCTCCAAGAACTCCAAGCGAAGGGCTACGCGAAACGCCGGGCGCGGGAGAAAGCCGCCGGGTACTGGCTCATCAAGTGACGGGTCGCGATGCTCACCGCGAGCGGCCGAGCGCCGCGGCAATCATGATCGGAAGGATCGCGGTCGCGTCTCCCTCGATCGTGACCTGACTCGCGTCCTCCTGGACCTTGCCCCACGAGATGCCCTCGCGGACGCGGGCTCCGCTGAGGCTTCCGTCCCACTCCGGCGCCGTCGTGACGTAGACCGCGTAGTCGAGGCCGCCGCGGAACTGGTTCCACCAAATCGTGTGGTGCTTGCTGACGCCTCCGCCGATCATGAGGGCTCCCGTCTCCCGCGCGTCGAAGACGAGATCCGCAAGCTCCGCCTCGTCCCGAAATTGGTCGATCGCGAAATCCTTGTGGTCCTGCCAGAAGGCCCACAATTGGTAGCCGACCGCGCCGTCGAAGATCGCAGGCACGTAGACGGGGATGCGGTTCTTCCAGGCCCACCAGAGTAGGGAGGACCGGCTGGCGGCCCTCCGGCCGAACTCCCACAACAATTCTTTCGTCGAAAGAGACTTCTTCCCCTCGTTCCAGAGGGCCCGGAGCATCGGCTGGATCTTCTTCTCCAACACGACCCCATAGGATTCGTTCGGGACCAGCACGTTCCCGAGGCGATTCACCCCCAGGCGATGCAGGGCGACGTCGTCCATCTCGAAGTCGCCGTGGTAATACGGCGCCCATACGCGCGCGAGGTCATGGTCCGCGGTGCCGCAGGTCGTGATCACCGCGTCGACGAGCTTCCGTTCGACGAGGCCTCGGAGGATGCCGCGGGCCCCGGTCGCCATCAAGGCCGCGGGGAACGAGAGGAACCTCGTGCACGCGCCGCGGCGGAACATGGTCCGAAGGATCTCCGAGCCGACCGCGATCTTCTTCGCGGTGAATCCTCCGCCCCGGCCCATCGCGGCGACCATCGCGGAGAGGTCCTTGGACGGCGTGAGTTCGACGTCCTCGACCCGGCGCCGGAGCAGGTCCCCCTTCCGCATCGTCGCGGAAACTTGGGCACGCGATAAAAGAGTATGGAGTCGAACACCCGGTGGCTTGGCCCCGGAGGAGAATGCGCCCCGCTCAGGGAGTCAGGAGATCTCGAAGGCGTTCCAAGACGCCGAGTGGACCCCGCCAGCGGAACGAGTTGCCGCATTCGGCGCATCGGCCCCATCCGTCATCTTGGAACGTGACGCGTCGGGATCGACAGACCCCGCAGATGCCCGACCGCGGCTTTTGAATCCCGCGTCGGCGTCGTTCCTCCTGAATCTGGGCCTCGAGGTGCCGTGCCGCCTCTTCCGCGTTCCGCGCGAACGTCAGGCCCGCGAGGTAATCGCCCTTCGTCAGGACGTCCCGGGCCTGCCGAAGCAAGGTCCGGACCTCCGCGGCGCTCAGGTCGTAGGACTCCGCCTCCTTCAAGACCGGTTCGCAGGCGTTGAGGATCGCCTGGGCCTTCTCCACCTGGGCGGCTCGGAGCTGAATCGCCCGCTCGATCTGCCGCTGCTGGCCCTTCATCGCGAGGCGCTCCGCCCGCCGGAGGAGGTCCCCGGCCTGGCCGTGCTCCCCCGCGGCGATCGCGGCCCGCGCGGCGGCGTGGAGCCCCTCGGCCTCTAGCGTTTCCGCGCCGACGTTGCGGGCGAGCTCGATGTGCCCGGAGACGGAGTCGACCGAGTCCTCGACCTCTCGAATCCGAAGGAGCCGGGCGTCTTCCGCGTTTTGCGACGCCTCCTGGAAGCTCTCCCGCGCCGCCCGGAGCCGGCCGCGGTCGAGGAAGTCCGCCCCTCGGTTCCACGCATCCTCGGCGAGGGCGACCGAGGCCCCAAGGTTCGCCGCCTCGCGAATCGCGTCCCTCGTGCCCGCCAGGTGCTCGCGAACCCGCTCCGCCTCCCGCGCGTGGGCCGACTCGGACGCGCGGACGAGGCCCTGGAGCAGCTGCTCGTCGACCGGTGGGCCCTGGACCAACGCCTCCCGCACCCTCTCCAAAAGCTTCCTCGCCGCCACGGCTTCCGGGTCCGCCGGGTCGCACGGATCCAAGAGCCCTTGCGCCGCGAGGACCGCGTACGACCACGACGCCCGCCGGAGCTGATCCGTCGTCCGCTCGGCGATCCTCGAAGCCTCCTGGGCCGCGCTGAGGGCGGCCTCGAACCGCCGTTCCTGGAACCGCTTGCGGGCCTGGACGAGCAATTCCTCGACCCTCGCGAAATCGAAGGACGAATCCCGACCGAGGAGCGCGGCGGCCAGATGGTCCGTCGGCGGCGCTGCTTCGACCTCGATCAGGATCTCGGCCGCGTCCGGAGCGCCGGCGAGGGCCTCCACCAGGTCTGCCTTGTTCTTCAGGCCGTGCAGGCTGACCCGATGTCGCTCCCCGATCTCGCGGAGTTGGCGGGGCTTCAAGCGACTCAGGCGATGCTCGATCCGCCGACGGTCCGCCTCCGCCAGGATCGCGTCGCCGTCCGGAAGGGCCATGATCGTCTCGATCAGCAGGGCTCGATCGGCCTGGCGGCCGCGGTCGATCCGGTGGGCCCTGGCGAGGTCGCGAAGGACCTCGGTGGGCAGCTGCTGGAGCGTCTCCTGCAAGGAGCGAGGCGTGTGGGGACCTCCTCGAATCGAAGCGGCGGCGCCTCGATAAATCTTGTGCAGGACCGTCACGCGTCCGGCGGCCGGTAACGGCGCAACACCTCGACCGCCCATTGGACCTTGCGGAATTCGTGGGGATCCCCGCCGACGTCGGGGTGATGGCGGCGCGCTCGGGTTCGGTAGGCCTTCTCGATCGCCGCGGGCGAGGGCCAGCCGCGACCGAACCGCGGCGGATGGACCCGGACGTTCTCGAACCCGAGAATGCGGAAGGCCGCGGCGATGCCCTTTGTCTGCAGGTAGAACTCGCGGAGGTCCGAGAAGATCCCTCCGGACTCGTGGCCGCCTTCGATGCTGTAGCGTTTGTGGTCCCGCCCGAGTCCGCTTCCCGCCCGGTGGTCGCGTCCGCAGGCGAAGCAGAAGAAGCGATTGGCCACGGCGACGCATCGACCGCCGGGGAGATGGCCTTTCGGGTCGGAGGAGGCAAAGGTTATTTTCAGCCGCCGTGTTCGCGTCGTTCGTGTCGTTCCGCTCCGGCCCTTCCGTGTTCAAGGACCAGGGGAAGCTGTCCTTCGACTACCTTCCGGACAAGCTGGTCCACCGGGACCAACAGACCCAGCGCCTCTTCAGCCTCCTGCGCCCGATCGTCGAGGCCGGCGCATCGAGCAACGCGTTCCTCTACGGCGCGGTCGGGACGGGGAAGACGCACACCGCGAAACGGTTCTGCCTGGACTTCCGCAAGTACGCGTCGGAGTCGAACCGCGCGGTGGACTGGGACCTCGTGAACTGCCGGCAGCGGATGGGCGACGACGCGGTCCTGCTTCGGCTCCTCCAGCACTTCGACGCGCATTTCCCGGAACGCGGGTTCTCGATCGCGGAGAAGATGGAGAGCCTCCGGAAGCACCTCGAGAAACAGCGGCTCCATTTCATCGTGATCCTGGACGAGGTCGACGCCCTCCTGAAGAAGAGCGGTGCGGATCTGATCTATTCATTCGCCCGCATCGCGGAAGAGGGGACGACGACGAAGGGCAACATCTCGATGATCCTGATCTCCCAGCGGCCGAACGCCCTCGAGTACATGGACGCCGCAGCCCTGAGCACCTTCCGCCGCACGAACGTCGTCGAGTTCCCGCGGTACGACCGCCAGGAGCTAGAGGACATCGTGCACGGCCGGGTCGCCCTTGCGATGCATCCGGGCACGGTGGACGACGACCTGGTCGACCTGATCGCGGACATCGCCTCGGAGTTCGGCGACGCCCGGTATGGGATCGAACTCCTCGAGAAGGCCGGCATGCTGGCCGACGAGGAACACGCCGAGGAGGTCGCCGCCGAACACGTCCGCGGCGCGAAGGCCCAGGTGCATCCGATCGAGGTCGAGGAGAGGTTGGCCCTCCTCGACGTCCCGAAGAAGCTCGTCCTCCTTTCGATCGCGCGGAAGAGCCGCAAGAAAGCGTATATCACGATGGGCGACGCGGAACAGGCCTACGCCCTCGTCTGCGAGGAATATGGCGAGAAGCCGCGAGCCCACACGCAGTTCTGGAAGTACGTGAAGGAGCTGGACGCGCTCGGCCTCGTCGACACGAAGCTCAGCGGGAAGGGCGAGGTCGGCAAGACGACGCTCATCTCCCTCCCGGAGATTCCCGCCCGGGTCCTGGCTGATAATCTCGAACGAAGTTTGAAGCGTCGATAGGCTTATGGAGAGAACCGATGGGATGGGTGCAACCGCGGGAAGAGGAGATGAGCACCGAAGCTGAGTCCGTGCGTTCAGCGATGCCCATGGATCTGGAGAAGGGCGTCTGCTACCTCGTGAAGGAAAAGAAACCGGAGCTCAGCTACCGCCTCTTCGAAACGCTCGTCGCGCAGAAGATCCCGGGCCTCTGCATCACCCGGCAGTATCCGGAGCGGGTGCGACGGGAGCGCGGTCTTGCGGAGGTCCGCATCATCTGGCTGAGCCACACGCCCGGGGAAGACTTCCACAACCCGACCGCGATCGGGACGCTCGCCAAGGTCATCCAGAAGTTCAGCGAGGACAACAACGGAGAGGGCGTCGTCCTGCTCGACGGACTGGAGTACCTCATCATCAACAACGGATTCCTCCAGACGCTGATGTTCGTCGAGCACGTGAACGAATTCGTGATGCAGCGCCGCGCGATCATCCTCCTGCCGGTCAGTCCGGACACGCTGGAGGAAAAGGAGCTCGCCCTCCTCGAGCGGAACTTGAAGGTCCTCGAATCGCCCGCCCTTCGGACGGATCTCGAAGCGCGCGAGGTCAGCCGGCTCCTCGACAGCTACTGAGCCTTCGCCGGGCCCGCGGCGAGCTGCCGCGCCACGATCTCATCGACCAACCCTAGGAACTTTTCCTCTTTGCCCTTCGGGACCGTCGCCCCCGACGCGATGTTGTGCCCTCCGCCGTTGCCGCCGACCTCGGACGCCGCTTCGCGTAGCGCGGTCGCCAGGTCCACGCCGGCCGCAACGAGGCCCCGGGTCGCACGGGCCGACACCTTCGTCACGCCGTCGAGGACCGAGAGGCCGAGGACCGGCTTCGACTGGTCGAAGAAGAACTGCATGCCGCTACCCGCGACGGATCCCGCGAGGCTCGCGTCGTCGCAGTAGAAGAACTGGGTGTGCTTCTTCGGGAACAGCCCCTTCGTTTCGAGTCCGACGAGGTAACCGAGGACGCGAGACGTGTACTCCTCGAGGAGCTTCTCCGCCTTCGCCAACGCCTCGCGGTCTCCGAGGCAGAGGGCCAGGCCGAGGCCCTCGTGATCGAGGCGGTCGCAACTGTTCACGTAGGCCTCCAGGTCCTGCGCGTACATCTGGTCCGGCTCGATCCAATACCGATCCTCGACGAGCGACTCGAGCGCCTCCGGGGCGGTGCCCTGTTCGAGGAGTCGGACCGCCAGGATGGAGCCGAGCTTGCGTCGGCCCGCCGCATCGAGCTGGCGGATGGGCATCTCGGGATCGATCCCGGCCGCGCGCAGGAATTCCGCGGCGGCCTCCGGCCGTCCGGAGAGGCCCCGGAAGTAGGGATCGATGGACTGGGCGACGGCCTTGCCGAGCGGCAGGTCCCGCAGGGCGAGCCGCCGTTCCGCGACCACGACCTTCCGCTCGATCGCCTCGGCGAACAGCGCCGCATTCACGCCGAGGAAGCCGCCCACCGCCTGCTTGTCCCCGATCGCTCCGGCCATCGCCGGGCCTGCGAGGTCCCAGTTGGCCTCGTCCAGGATGAGCGTGAAGAGCCACGTGGTGGTCGCACCGCACATCTCGCGGGCGCCATCGACGCCTTCGAAATGAGGATTCACGTGGGCGACCTTGTCGGAATCGCGGATCGGCTTGTGGTGGTCCAGCACGATGACCGGGTAGGGGAGTGACTCGAGCAGGTCGAGCTGGGCGGATCCCATGTCGCTCACGATCAGCAGCTCGTTCGTCTCTTCGCTCAGACGAGCCGCGGACGATCGGTCGAGGGCATGGGCCATCGTCGCGTGGATCCTCTTCCCACGTCGCATGAGGGCGCGGGTGAGGATCGCGGCGGACGTGGTCCCGTCGGGATCGTAATGACAGAACACGCGGACCCGCGAGACACCGTCCACGAGGGTTGCGGCCGCTCGAGCCCGTTCGAGGAGCCCGGCCGGCGCCAGGTCCTCGAGGCGCTTCCCCATCGCGCCACCTACTTCACTTGGAGTTCCGAAACTCTCGACGAGTAGTCCCAATCCGCGGGCAGGACCCCGTGTTCCTTGTAGTACCGCGAAAGGCGGCGGATCTTCGCCTCGATCAGCTGCAGGCCTCGCTTGTTGCTCAAGTCCGACCCATGCTCCTTGAGATGTGTCTGGAGGCTCGCGGCCCGCTTGATCAGTCCGGCGAGGTCCTCGGGGACCGCAAACTTCGCCCCCTTCGAACGGAGGATCTCGAGCAGGCTCCGGCCCGTCGCGAGCCGGACGCTGGGGACGCCGAATCCGTCGCGGAGGCGCACGCCGATCGCGGCGGCGGAGAGCCCCTCCTGGTGGAGCCGGAAGATCGTGTCCTCGACCTCGGCCTTTTCCATTCCCGCCCACTCCGGGTTTGCCTTCAGAAACGGCCGCGTGGATCCGCTCTTTCCTTTGCGGTGTGCATGGAGGCGAGCCATCGTTTCCTCGGAAGGGCTCGCATACCGCAGGGACGTATATAATGTTCACGGGGTGCAGACGGCGAATCGTGGACGGAAGGTTCACCTCGCCCGCGCGACGACCATGACGCGGAAGGTCTTCCGCGTGACCGGCCCGAACCCTTTCTTGACGTTTGTCGCCGCGAAGGAGCCGAGCAACTCGAACTTCCCGCGACCGAGTAAGGCTCGAATCTCCCGAATTGAATAGGTCTGAATCGTGTGGACCTCCGTGAATCGATCGAGGAACCGCCGCCCGCGGCGGACGAAGAATCGGAATTCCACGGGCAGCCGACCGGTCTTCGGGTCGTATCGCGATTCATCGAGCCGGACGATTTCCATTCCCTCTCGGGTGAGATCGAGCCACGTTTGGAATGGCGCAGGTCGGGCCGCGGACCCTTGCCAAAACTCAAAGACGAAGAGGCCGCCGGGTTCGAGGTGCGATCGGATGCGATGGAGCGCTTGGAGGACGTCTCGTTGCGTCAGAAGATATCCGAAGGCTCCGAACAAACAGAGGGCCGCGTCGAACCTTTGTCCGAATCGAAAGGTCCGCATGTCGGCCCGGACGAACCGCGGCGGATTCCGCAACCGTGAGGCCTTCTTCTTCGCCTGGGCGATCATGGAGGCGGACCGGTCGATGCCGCTGACCCGGTATCCGCGGCGTGCAAGAGGCACCGAGTGATTCCCGGTCCCACATCCGAGATCGAGGATGGTCTTAGGCTTCACCTTGTATCGTCGGAAGACGTCCTGGAGATAGTCGACGTCGCCTTCGTAGTTGACCAGCGCGTGGTAGATGAGGTCATAATACCGGGCGAACCTCCCGTACAACGGGCGCGACGTCCGAGTCACGGTGGCTTGGATCTCGTTCCCGAGGGATGATGCTATGGCTTCTTCACGACAAGGACCGCATGGTCCGTCTGATATGGAGCCAATACACGTCGGTCGAGAATTCGGACTCCCGCGGCCATCAGGTCTCTCTTCGCGGCCTCATAGACCTCGACGGGATTCGCCGCAACGTCTTCGGACCGGGCCTTGATCATGAGGAAGCCGACTCCACCCGGTCGGAGCCAGGCAAGGTTCCTTCGAAAAATCGCGGCCTGATCCCGTTGGGCGATGTCTTGGTATAGGACGGCGGCCGGGTTCGTTCGATTCCCGTACATCTCGGGTTTGGCCGCATCCCCGAGGATCGGAAGGACATTCGGTCGAGCTTCGGACACCTTCAGGAGGTCTCGGAAGGCCCGGGGAGAAATCTCAATCGCCGTGATCGTGGCCTGTCGACAGATGTCGGAGAGATGGCTGACGGTCGTCCCGTTCCCCCCGCCGAGGTACAAGACCGACGTGGCGTCGCCGTACGGCCAAACCCGCCCGCCGCATTTCAGGTACGCCGCCAGCTTGCTCCGATTCACATCCCATCGCCGATATTCGATGCCTCCCTCCAGATGAAGACTCTCTCCGTAGACCGAAACGCCCGGGTTCAGATTCCGCGTGAGAAGCCAGGAGCCGTCCGAGTAAACGCCTTGCCATTCGGTGGGACGAATCTCCATCGGCTCTCCGATGGAACGGGCCATCTTGAGGCTTCCGCGAGACCCCGAAACCTACGTCCCCGCGGTCTCTGGCGCTGCGGTCTTCGGCGGTGTGGACTTCGACCGCGTCCGCCGGGACAAAGTCGTCTTCTTCGCGGATTTCGCCGACGCTTTCCGGGAGCGCTTCGCTTTCCCGGAGGGGGCCAGTCGCTTCCGGCCTGCCCGGCCCTCGGAATCTTTCGGCCGAAGTCGGAGCACCTGCTCGTAAGCTCCGGCCGCTTCCGTCTTCCGGTTCGCTGCTTCGAGCACCTTCCCGAGATTCAGGATGATCCGAGGGGATTCGAAGCGCTTTGCGGCGCGTTCGAGGCTCACGGCCGCGGGCTTCGTCTGACCCATGGCGAGGTAGGCGACGCCGAGGTTGTTCAGGGCGTCCGCGCGTTCGGGATCCAGTTCGAGCGCTTCCCGCAAGACGCCGATCGCCTCCCGGGTGCGACCCGCGAGGAGGAGGGCGGCTCCTCGGACCGCCGCGGCGCTCGCATCCTTCGAATCACGTTGTGTGGCCGCATGGAGAGCGTCCGCAGCAGCCTCATGGTGGTCCGACCGCAACAGGGCGAGACCTAACGACCGCGCAAGTTCGGGCGCCTCCGGATGCAAGTCGATGGCCGAGCGGAGCACCTTCGCTGCTTCGTCCTCGAACCCGGCGCGGGTGAGGAAGGAAACCTTCATCAAGATGCCCCGGAGGTCGCGCGGCTGCGAGGCGAGATGGACGTCGCACGCGGCCGCCGCGCCCGCGAAGTTGCCGCCGGCCGCGAGCGCCTCAGCCCGGTGCAGTTCCGCGCCCGGCTCGCCCATCTGGGCGGCCCGCGAGAAGGACTTGGCGGCTTCCGCGAGGAACCCGCCTGCGAGCTGCGCGTGTCCCAGGCCCGCCCACGGTCCCGGTGCATCGAGCTGCATCGTGGATTCCCACAATCGTTCCGCCAGATCAGGATGACCGATCCGGGTGAGGAGCGCGGCTTGGTGCGCCTTCGCCGGCCTCCACGTGGGCGGCTGGCCACGCCTCCGCACGAAGTCGGCGACGCGCATCCGGACGACGGCGCTCCGGCCCTTCGGGTTGAGGCCGAGGTTCTCACACATCCGCTGGAGGGACGTCCAGTCCGCGTGTTCGACCTCCGCGAGGGAGGGCAGGCTCATGGCGTCACCAGCCGGCACCGCCCGAGGATCTCGCACCCTTCGCAGCCGGGATCGCCCGCGGCGTGGGTCCCGAAACACTCGTAGACCCCGCGGTAGACGTCGCCTTTCTGGCGGGCGGCCTTCGCCCTCCGAAGCCCCGCCTTCGCCTCCTTCGACTTCGGGTCGAGGGCGAGCGACCGCTCGAAGGCCTTCATCGCGAGCGTCGATTCGCCGAGGCCGAGGTGGGCCTCACCTTTGACGTACCAAAGCCACGGGGCCTCGCGGACCCGGAGGGCCCGATCGGCCCAGAGGACGGTCTCGCCGTGGCGATTGAGCTTCCTGCAGAGCAGGACGCGGTTCGCCATCGCGTCGAAGAAATCCGGGTCGAGTTGCAAGGCCTCGTCGAAGCTCCGGGCCGCGCCGGCGTCATCGCCGAGGCGCAGCAGGGCCGCACCCTTGTTGCTCCATGCGGGTGCATGTTCCGGCCGCATCGCGAGCACTTTGTCGTAGCAGGCGATCGCGCCGCGGTAGTCGCCGATGTCGTGCAGGGCGGCGCCCTTGTCGATCCAGGCCTCAAGGGATCGCGGCTGGATCTGCAGCAGCCGATCGTAGGCCTCGATCTCTTCCGGGTAGCGGCCGACGGCATGAAGCGAGGAGGCGAGGCCGAGCCATCCCTCCTGCGACTCCCCGTTGATCTTGAGGGCTTGAGCGAACGCCTCGATCGCGCCGGGGACGTTTCCGTCCTTCCGGAAGATGTGTCCGCGGAGCAGCCAGGCGGCGTCGTACTCGGGCTTCAACTGGATCGCGACGTCATCTTCGCGCAGCGCCCCTTCGAGGTCCCCGCGATCGAGCGACCGGCGCGCGGCCCGCATCGCATTCTCCAGGCGGTCGACGGACGGGAGGAAGCGGCGGGCGGTCTCCGGAGGGAGGACGGTCATCCGGCCGCCCCGCGGTCCAGATGGCGGAGGCACGTCTCCCGCCACTTCTGCGCGGTCGGGTGATCCGGCTTCAGCGACAAGGCCCGATCGTACGCCTCGAGGGCTTCCCGGTACCGCTCCAGCTGCTGGAGGGCGACCCCTTTGCCGGTCCACGCATCGGCGCTCCGATCGTCTTGCGCGATCGCCTGCTCGTACCGCAGCAGGGCCATTCGGGCATCGCCGCCTTCGAGGGCGAGCTCGGCGAGCTGCAACAAGACATACGTTTCCTCCTCGTCCGGCTCAATCGACTCGACGAAGGATTGAAAGTCCGCATCGGCGGGGCTCGGCTCCGGCGTCGACGGCGGTTCCTCTTCAATCTCCTCGAAGGCTTTCACGAGAGAATGAAAATCGGGGGCGACCGCGGGCTCGTCGGTCTCGTCTTGATCCGTCTCTTGTTCTTCGTCGTGCGGGACTTCCAACTCCGCAGGAGGGGACTCCAACGGAAGCTCGAACTCGGGCTCGGTCTGAGGACCCGCGGGGACGCTCGATTGTTCCCTCGCCGCGTGGACCGATGGATGCTGCGCATCGAGGCCCTCCGCTCGCTTCAGCGCATTCCCCGCCGCCTCCGGGTCCCCGAGGAGCGAATGTGCGCGCGCTTTCCCCGCCCACGCCTCCACGGTGTCCGGCTCGAAGGTGAGGACTTTGTCGAAGCACTCCAGGGCCTCGCGGGCTCGATCGTGATCCAACAGAATTTTCCCCTTCGCGAGCCACGGTCCGACGAGATTCCATTTGAGCGCGATCGCGCGGTTGTAATATTGGATCGCGGCCCCCCATCGGCCTTTCCGCTCGAGGAGCTCTCCCTTGCGGAAGACGATCGGCGCGTTCTGAGGATTCTTCCCCAGGGCCTGGGTGAAGAGGGCCTCGGCCGCGTCGGTGTCGCCCAACCCCAGGAACGAGTCGCCGAGTCCGAGGACCGCGCGGACGTCCGCGGGGCTGACATCGACGATGGCTTGGAACAGGATGACGGCTTCATTCGGATGCCCGTCCCTCCGGAGCTGCTCCGCCTTCAGGGCGATGTCGCCCGCTTTCGTCGGATCGAGTCGCAAGGCCTCGCGCAACGCGTCGACCGCGTCGGCGAGCCGTCCGAGGCCGAACAGGAGGTTGCCTCGCTCGAACCACGCCCGTCGGTTCGCCCGGTCCTGGTCGAGGACCCGCCGGTAAGACTGGAGGGCTTCTTCCTTCCGATTGAGCAACACCAGGACATCCGCTCGATCGAACCAGGTCCCGGTGTCCTCCGGTCGATCTCGTAGGAGTCGGTCGTAACAGTCGAGGGCCGCGTCGTAGTCCTTGTCCTCGAGGAACGCCTGGGCCTCCTCCCGCAACCGGGCCGCGTGCTGTTCCTGGTCGACCTCTCCGGGGACGAGTTCGTACCGAATCGCCCGCGCGAGGTTCTCCGTCACCCCTCGGCATTGTGTGAGGGCCTTTTCGTCCGCCGCTTGCAAGGACGACAAATCGGGGAACGCTGTCGCGATCACGTCGGCCTGCGCCTCCGACATGCCCGGGACGCGTCCGAGGAATCGAAGGACTTCGCGGCGCGCCGCATCCTTCTCCAAGGTGAGCAGGCGATCCGTGACGGCCTGATCGCGCGTCGCGACCTCTTGCTCCTTCGTGGTGATGGCCGTCTCCCGCTCGGAGAGCGCCACCTCCTTCGTGCGGAACTCCGCCAGCTGCGAGCGGGTCCACGCCTCCATGCCTGCGCGCTCTTCCTCGAGGGCTTGCTGGATCGACTCGAGCTCGGCCCTCCGCGACGCGACGAGGCGATCTTCCTCGGGCTCCGGTTCCGGCTCCGGTTCGGGTTGCGGGGTCGGAGGCGAGGGGAGCGGAAGCGGGGGTTCCGGCGTCGGGATCGGCTCGGGACGGTACGGCCCGGGCGCCGGGAGCGAGACCTTCTCCTCGACCGGTTCGAGGTCCACCTCGGAGAAATCCGGTAGGGGTTCCTCGGCCTCCGGTGTGACGTCGGATGGTTCGGGGAGCGGAGACGCGGACGGAACCTCTTCCGCGGCGGGCTCTATCGAAGGCATGGACTCCGGGAGCGACTCTCTCGCGGGAGGAGTGAGCGTGTCCGCGCGGAGCCGATACTCGGCGGCCAGGTGCGCGGGCATCCAGTCCGATGTGGAAAGGTATCGATACATCTTTGCGAGGGCGTCTCGGGCGTCCGGGCTGTTCGGCGTCGAGCGGCGTCCCTCCCGCAGGAACCGATGCAAGAGGTCCGCGTCCCCGACGCTGACCATCGGATGGGTTCGATCATCGAGGCTCAGGAGCCGGATCAGGCGGACGGCGTCGGCCGTCGGCGGTTCGTCGCGCGGGGCATCCCATTCGACTTCGGTCACGTCGAAGGAGACGAACGGCATGTCGCGGGGCGCCGCGAGATCGAGGAGCGATGGGCCAGGGAGAAGCGCCGGATTGAGCCAAAGCGGATGGTAGGCGATCAGATAATCGGTGCAGGACGGGCAGAGGAAATCCCGACTCACGGCGCCGCAGCGAACGCATCGCGAGGGGACCACGATGGGCCTCAGCGGACGGCCAGCATATAAAATCTGGCCGACAAATGATGGACGAGGCAATCAGGGGCACGGGTCCGGGCCGACACATTCATCGACCACGGCCGTCCATCGCGAAGGCGGTGCGACGATGGACCTCCGGATGCGCAAGGGACGTCGCGCGGACCTCCCGATCATTTGGCCGGCGACTTTGCAGACGGCGTGGGACGACCTGCCGGAGGACGAGCGCAAAGGGCTCGATCGGCAGGCCTGGGAGCGTCACTTTCGCAAGAAGATCGAGCAGTACGTCGAGGGCAACCGCACGGAGCGATGGGTCGCGGAAGGGCCGTCCGGCGAGTTCCTCGGGTACGTCATCATCGGCGAGAGCGGATTCCTGACGCCGGAGGTGCATGCGTTCTTGTACGACATCTGGGTCGCGCCCGACCACCGCGGCAAGGGCATCGGGCAGGCCCTCGTGGAATGGGCGGGCGACTGGGCGCGCAGGCGCGGGCACCGGAAGATCAAGCTCGAGGTCGGCGAGGGGAACGGACGGGCGCGGCATGTGTACGAGAAGCTCGGATTCATCGCGGAGCGGCGGTACATGGGGAAGCCCCTCCCGTAGGATTTTGGCTGAGATTGGAGTCACGAAAACCGCCACCAAAACGTTATATAACGGGGTATTGTCTTAGACGATGCGGGGAGCGTAATGATCCAAGTCAGCCTGACCGAGACCGCCGCAAACAAGGTCAAGGAGCTCATCCAGAGGAACGACCCGGACACGGGCAAGCCCCTCGGGACGCCGGAGGACACGTACCTCCGGATGTACGTCGCCGGCGGTGGCTGCTCCGGATTCCGGTATGGCTTGGCCCTCGACCGGTCGATCCACGAGGGCGACGAGGTCGTGCAGGTCCACGGGCTCAAGGTCCTCGTGGACGGAAACAGCAAGGAGTACCTCGACGGATCGAGCGTCGACTATGCCGAGAGCGTCGCGGGCAGCGGCTTCCTCGTAAGCAACCCGAACAACTGGTCCACGTGCGGCTGCGGCCAGAGTTTCAATCCGAAAGGCGAAGAGGCTCCGGACGCCCAAGAGGGCCATCACGGGCACGCGCACACGCACTAGTCTTCCACAGGCTTTTCATCCGTGCGAAGCTTCCCGGCCTACCATGTCCACCTCGCGGGACGTTCGAGTTCGTCCGAAGGAAACGGTGGAACTCGGGGAGGTCCGTGTGACGAATCGTACCGCGAATTCCATCCTCGTCAAGAGAACGGGCAAAGGCCTCGTAGTCACAGACTGTTGCTTGGAAGAACAGGGCTTGTGAACGGCACGCTTCCGGCCTCGGGAAACCTACATCCGTGAAATTCAGGGCTACGGGCTTTATCCCGTCCGGACCGCCTAGACGGTCGGATGGCCTCCTCGCGGACGTTGTCTTCATCGAGTCCCCTTGAGACGGTCATCGTCAGCCCTCCGACGGACATCTCGGAGGCCCTGCGGACCGAACTGTACACGCTGAGCAAAGTCCGGGGATGGATCTCGGCCGCCGTGACCCGGCGGGACGGCCTCCCGATCGAACACACCTTCAAGTCGGCGCGCGAGGCGAACATCCTCTGCGCGATGGCCGCGGCCGTCGTCGGAAGTGCCCGCTCGACCGGCGACCATCTCCGCCAAGGTCCCTTCACCTATTCGATCGTCCGGTATGT
>VBLT01000092.1 GCA_005878615.1 Methanobacteriota archaeon | reverse complement strand
CACGGCGCCGGTCGCGCCGTCCACGATGAACGCGACCTTCAGGTAGTACTGACCCGGAGCCGTGATCTTTGGATCGACGGAGATTCGTCCGGTCGACGTCCAACCCGTCGGGCCGGAATAAGGGAGGGCCGTCACGGCCATGCTTGGATCGAGGACGGGCGAGCCGTCCACGGAAACGAGGAGCCGGCCCGACGTGAGGCCGCCCGCGATTCGCAGGTCGAGGCGGACGGCCCCGGTGTACGGCCGGGAGCCGCTCACGTCGAAGGCTTGCCAGAAATAGCCGCGAGCACCGGTCCCGAACAAGGTCATCTCGATGAACCCGCCGGGATTCCCGCCGCTCCCTTGGTAGGAGGGGCTCGACGCGGTGCCCCATGAATCGAAGCTCCAGTTCCCATTGAAGTCCATGCCGCTGTTCACGGTTTGACCGGAACGCATCCCTTGAATGTTCGGGACCAGCAGGCTCGGGCTGACCGCGAGTCCCGCGAAGTCCGTGACCGCGAACAGGACGAATCCGGTGATCGCGAGCGTCCACAGGATCGTGAGGATGGGCCGGGCGGAGGACGGGGGAGCCGGACGGGGAGCCCAAGCGCCCCTCGGGAGGCCGCACCTCGGGCAGAAGTTCCCTGCGAACAAGGTGCCACAGCGGGGGCACGGCCAGCCGACCGGACTTTCCGGGGCCGCCGACGGCAGGGACGTCATCGAGGCCGGTGTGCCGCAGCGGGGACAAAATCGCCCCTCGAAGATCTCGCCGCAGCGGGCGCACTGCATGGCTCCCAAACGAGGGGCACGCGCTATTTAATGCTGCGGTCCCGGCAGGTTGCGTGCATCGCGGACCGCCTCTCGTCAAGAAGATTAATATCCGATACATCGGTAGGGCCGCCCTCGGTCACCAGCGGGGACCGTCCCCTGGTTCGGAGGTCGGACGACAATGGAATCCGAGGACAGAAGCCGGCGGAACGACGACGTGCAATTCGAGACGATCAAGGCCGAGAAAATGAACTTCGGGAGGAACAACTTCCTCGAGGTCGCGCGGAAGAGGGCCAAGACGTCGGACGGTTCGAGCGAGTTCATCTCGGTGTCCCGAGGGTACTACCTCCCGGACAAGACGGAGCGATTCAAGCGTTCGCTGACGATCCCGGACGATCCAGAAATCCGGGCCTTCGTCGCCGAGATGATTCGGACCCTGTGAGAGCCCCTGCGACCTCGCCTGGGTCACCCTGACCGCGGGGTTTAAGGCGAGGACGGTGCATGGGAGGCAGCCCTTCTGCACATGCAAAAGGGGGGAGTAGAATCGCCCCATCGCTCAGGCGGGGCTTGGGCTATCTCGCGCTCGACCCCGACGATACCGTCTCTTCGTTCCTCCGGCTCCTGGCGGAGGCGCACACGCCGTTCCTCTGGCTGACCACCGAACGGCCGCAGGCTCCCGCCGAGGGCGGAGAGGTCCTTCGCGTCACCACGATCCGAGGGGCCGGGACGGCGGACCCACGCCGGCTGCAGGACATCCACGCGGTCGCGACCACGTTCTTCGACGAGCGCGGTCCGGGCGCCTTGGTGATCGACTGCCTCGAGCCCCTCGTGCTCCACTCGGGCATCGAGCGCGTCCTTCGCTTCGTGACCGACCTTCACGAGGAAACCGCGATGAGGAATGCCTTCCTGATCGTCTTCGCGAATCCGAGGGAGACGAACCGCCGGATGATCGCGTGGCTCGAGCGCGAATTGGATCCCTTGCCGAAGGACGTCGAACCTGCGGGCGTCGAAGACCATCTCGTCGTCTGAAGAACCTAGGGACCGAAGATCAGGCCCATCCCGGAAGCCGCCTGCTCGTCTTGGGACCGCAGCCGCCGGTAGACGTCGTCCGCCTTCGCCCCTTCGAGCGGAGGGGCCACGTCTTTCAGGAGCTCGACCGCCCGAGCGAGCGCCGCCTCACTCCCCTCGACCACGATGAACCGGTCGTCGCCTTTGAGGCCGAGGCTTCGGGCCTCGCGCACCGTGACGCTTTGACGGCTCACCAGGTCATCGCCCAGGAGGACGTTCGCCTTCTCCGCATGAGCCGCCGGAAGTCGGAACACTCGATACACGCTTCGCCGCAGGGCAGCGTCCGTAATAAAGAGTTCAATCATCCTCGTGCCGTCGGGTGAACGGCAGGATCAGGAGGAAGGCGCCGACGACGACCAGGGCTAATCCGATGAACGGATCCAGGCCGAGCCGCGCGGCCACGATGCCGGCTGCGGCGATGCCGACGCCGAGCATGGAGAGGAGGATCCGAGCGGACGCCATGGAGAGGCGAGCCCACCCCGCGCTAAAGGCGTTTCGAGGCGACCGCCCGGTGATAACGGGTCGCAAATGTACTTATCGCGACCTCCCGCATTCAAAGACGTGGCTGAACGGGAAGAAATCAGCGAGATCCAGATCCTCGCTTCCCTCCTCGGCGTCGCCGAGATGGTGGGCGGGCTCACGGACATCGAAGAGCTCACCGCCTTGATCGCTCGCGTGACGCCCGGCCTCGTCCGCGTCGATCGGTGCGCGATCATGGCCTACGACGAATCGGCCCGCGAGTTCCGGACGCTCAGTTCCTTCGCCCCCGGGATGAAGCGGACCCCGTTCGACGGCCTGACCGTCCAGGAGGCGGAGATCCCGTGGCTGGCGCAACGGTTGATTGCCTTGCGACTCCCGGCCCTCATCAAAGCCACGTCCGGCGAGTCGGGACTGTCCCCGGCCTTACAGCAGCGGTTCTCCCTGCGGTCGGCCCTCGTCGTACCCCTCGCGGCGCGCGGCCGGTTCCTCGGACTCCTGTGGCTCGACGACACGCGGAGCCCACACTACTTCACCTCGGAGGAGATCAACATCGTCCAAGGCATCGCGGCCCAGGTCGCGATCGCCCTCGACGGTGCGAACCTCGCGGACCGGCTCGACCTCGAGCAGAGGCGCATCGAGGCTCTGGTCGGCGCCCTCGCGGATGGCCTCATCGTCGCGGACCGAGACCTGCGCATCGTGAGCATCGATACGGGCGCCGAAGAGATGGTCGGCTGGCAGACATCCGAGGTCCGCGGACGACGCATCTACGAGATCCTCGACATCTCGCCCGCCGAGGCCAGCCTCGGTTGGACGCGAGACCGAAGCGGACCCGCCTTCGCGGCGAAGGAGCTTCGGCTCCGGACCCGGGACGGCCATCCGGTCGATTGCGTCGTGCAAGGAGCCGCGGTCCGAGGAGACGACGGCGAGGTCGTCCAGATCTTGTACGCCCTCCGGCGGAAGGCCGGGACCCGCGGATACGTGGACCGTCTGATGGACTCGATTGACGGGCTGGTGTCGATTCACCCGGCCGAGCCGCCGGAGTAGAGGAGCAGGCGGATCTCCGCGCTCGTGAAGCGGCTGTGGGCCCGAAGGAGGGCTTCGTCTCCCTCGCGGATGGCCAACAGGTAGCGAGGACAGCCTTTCGTGAACAGGTAGATCCGCCGGAGCGCTTCCGCGTCGATCGCCGGCCTCCCGAGCATGGCGCGGCAGCCCTCCAGATCGAGCCCGTGGAGGTGGCGCTCCACGACCACGCCCGAGTCCATCTCCTTCTTGGAATAGAAACGACAGTACGCAGGGGTCGTCTCCTGCGCCAAGACGAGCGCCTTGCCTCCGACCGTCTTCACCTTCCGAAGGAAGGCTTCCATCGCGTCGACGACCGCTTCCTCGACATCCCCGTACCCGTCGATGACGAGCAGCTTCGTCCCGCGCGTGAAGGGGAACGCGAGGGCACTGGCGACCGACTCCGGATCGATTGACGACGGGGGGCGGACGCCGGTCGCGTGCGCGGCGGATGCGGCGAGGCCGGACAGTCCGTTCCCCTCCGGGAGATCCACCCAGAGGGATTTGGGGACCTTCTCCGCGAACGCCCACCCGAGGGCGGTCTTGCCCATGCCGCGGGAGCCGTAGACGACGGCGATCGGCGCCGCGCCGGCGAGCCATCGCCGGAGGAAGGCGAGGTCTGGCTCCCTTTGCAGGAGCGTGGGCCGCTCGAGCTCCATGACGGCCGGGCGGAGCCGCCCTTCCGAGTCGGTCGCCGCGAGCGCCGCCAACGGGGTCAGCCCGAGGGCCTTCCGGGCTTCTCCGAGGCTACTCGATCGGCCATCGACGTCCACGGTCGTTCGGTCAATGTCCGCGAGGAGTTGCCGCGCCCGTCGGACGCCCGACTCCGTGAGAAGGTAAATGCGAATCTTCCGCCGCTGCCCGCGGAGGCGGCTTTCGCGCGATTCCGTCAGGCCCTCCTCCTGCAACCCTTGGAGTGTCCGGGGAACGTGGCTTCGTAGGAGACGGGCGCCCTCCGCGATGCCCGCCTGCGTCACTTCGCGGCCTGGCTCGGCGACGTTCCAGAACCCATGAAGGTGGACGAGGACACGCTCAGCGGCCGTGAGGTCCACGGCGTTCCGATGAGGCCCCGTTTACTTAACAGTGCGTCCCCTGATTCTCACGCTATCAGAGGATGGTAACTACCGCGAACAGTTTATATATCGTCGGCTCGGGTGCAAGTTCACAACCGGTGCCCACCGGGAGGCCACTGCATGAAAGTTATCCTGCGCGAAGATGAGGCGGGTGTGTCCGAGGTCATCGGCACGATCCTGATCCTCGCCATGACCGTCGTCCTGTTCTCGTCCATCATCATCTGGGTCTCGAGCATCCCCGTGCCCACCGCCCAGACGCGCCTGGACATGGAATCGTCCATGAACCCCGTGTACAACACTGGCGGGGTGGAAATCGCCGTCAACATCACGATCCGACATCTGGGCGGCGAGCGGCTCCAGCCGATCCCGACCCGGATCTACGTGCAGTCCGTGCGCGGCACGAACCCGCCGACGACCGACATCGTCTTGCTCCATCCGTACAACGGGGCGCTCGCCACCCCGAGCGGCCTCGTGGACGGGAGCGACAACTACTGGGACGTCGGCGAGCGATGGGCGTACAAGAGCTTCTCCATCAAGTCCTCAGACTCAATCTCCGTGACGATCGTGGACCTCACGAAGAGCTTGGTAGAATGGAGGTCCGCGATCAACGGCGCGACCGGTGCGCGACCGCCGGTCTTTGTCGAGAAGTGGGCAGACGGCGTCCCCTCCACGTCGGGAGTGGATCCCGTGCAGGAACGCATCGGTTTCTACCTGTACGCACGGGTGATCGACCCCGATGGGGACCTGAACCCGAACAGCGTGTATGCGCAATTGTCAATTTGGTTCGGGAGCGGCAACGCCTGCGAACAGCCCCAAAAGATGAGGGACGACGGGGTGGCCCCGGATCAAGTGGCGCGGGACGGGATCTTCACCCTCGGCGCGTCCGTTTGCACGGTGCCCAGCCTATTCTGGGATGGGTCGATCATCCTGTTGAACGCCACGGACCTCGCTGGTCACGCGTCGTCCACTCGGTTCGTCCTGAACGTCGGGCCGCAACTGAGCGGTGGCGGCACACAGACCATCCCAAGTCAACTCTGGCAGTACATCGGGTTTATCCAAATCAAGGCCGGGGCGGTCTGGGTGACGAACTTGAACCAACCGTACAACACGGCGACCACGTACCAGCCCTACCGGATCACGGCGACCGTACTCAATGGAAACGGCGGAGCGATGTTGCACTTCAAGATGGAAAACCATGGCAACCGGACCATTTTCATCGACGGATGGACGGCGGCCGTGCTCACGTCGGCCAATCGCGCGTCGGTCAAAGGGATGTACATCGTGAAGCCGACCGACCCGAACAAGGCGGCAAATGCCGGCGGCGTCTCGGCCTATCCAGGCATTGCGACGAACCCGGCCAACTTCCAATATGCGCAGGTGTTCGACGTCAATCTCCTGGATCAGGAAACCGGCGGCGCGCCGACGGACGTGATGTGTGCCGCGCAAAACTCGTTCGCCGCTGACTGGCCCTATAACTTCCGGACCGAGTCCCTCTTCGTGAACATCCTCGTCTCGGGGATGGCAGGGCCGATGGGCATGTCCTACAGCCAAATCATTAGCCGATGGGGTGCCACGTACAATCCGATCGACCATGTCAACGACGCGGACCCAACCACGAGGACCTCGTGGTATGCCCAGGTCATCCCGTTCATCGGGATCGTCGTCTACTGAGGGACCGAAGGCGTTGCCGGTGACGTCCGCCGTCATCCGGCGTCTGCAGAGGAACCGCTGGCCGTTCGACGGCCCCTTACGCCCGCTCCTCGAGGGCCGCTCGAACCCCTTGGGCCCGCTCCACCTCGATGATCGCGAGGACGGAGGGACGCGAGGCGGCCAGTTCCCGCAAGCGACCCGCCATGAACGCCTCGCGGCGGGCCTGGAGGCGCCGAAATCCCGGGGAGCCGTTCACCTCGGCGTCCCATTCGAGGACGAAGTCCCGCGGGTTCGCGGCCCGGAATCGTTTCTTCGTGAGCCGTTTCTCCAGCCGGCCCTGGAACATGACCTCGAAGGCCGACACGCAGTCGACGTAGTTGTCCGTGTACGTGACCTCGTCCATGTCGATCGCCTCAATCGGCACGCCGCGCGCGTCGGCCGCCTTGATCGCGTCGGAGAAACACGGGGGCGGCTTGATCGGCGGTTCCCATGCGGAGAGGCCGGCGACGTAGATCTCCTCCTCGAAGTTCTCGGGTGCAAGAGGACCCCCGTCGTACGACCGGAGGGTCCGGAGTTCCTCGGGTCCGATGGAAAGGCCGATTACTTCGGGCCGAACCGATTCGATGGCGCGGCGCACCGTCAGCGTCTCGGACGAAAGGCCTCGGACGACCGCGAGGAGCTCGATGGTGCCGCGGTCCAAGTGGACCTCGTCCATCAACCCTTCCTCTCGGAGATCATCTCCTCGACATCATCGGAGTCCTTCGCCCGTCGCAGCTCCTCCCTTGCGATGACGGGCACGCCCCGGATGCTCATGCGGGCTCGGCGGACGACGAACATGACGGAATCCTTCTCGACCACGCGGCTGATGTTCGCCACGACGTCCACCTTACGATCGAGCGCGGTCCCGACGCCGCCGACTCCGGTCAGGAAGGTCGTCGTCTCTCGCTTTGAGAGGGCGTCGAACGGACTGCGGGCCGTCGGGAGGACATCGTACCCGAGGCGCTGGAGGCGTTGGAAGAGTTCCCGCTCGAATCCTTCGAGCCGAGGGACGGGGCCCTTGTCCGCCGCGGGGTCGTCGACGAAGGCGAACGGGTCCACCGGGAGGGCCAACGACTCGCTCAAGACGTCCTCGAGCCGCATCGCGACATCGAGGGTCGCTGCCATTCCGTCGAGGTACATCTGGATGGTGCGGCGCGAGACCCCCGCAATATCGGCGAGGGCCCCCAGCGACAAACCGCGATCCTCGCGCATCCGGCGCAAGGCCGCCGCGTCGAGCCGCACGTAGAGGCCTCCAGGGGCAGAGAACAGGAACGGAGGCACGCCTTCCTCGAGGAATTCGAGGAGCGTGCTTCGACAGAGGATCGGAACGCCGAACCGGCTGTAGATCACGCCGTCCTCAAGGGGGCCGGTGCCGCTTCGCTCCCCGACGACGAGGGGCGAGCCCTCCAGCGTCCGCGCGATCGCCTTGAGCTCCTGCGCGGTCCCCCGGCTCAGCGCATCCACGTTCTGGAAGACCTTCAAAATGAGCAAGGTGTCGTCGCGGCGGGCGACGAGGTCGAAGCAGAGGCCTCGCTCGCCGTGCGGATGAGAGAGGAAGAAGCCCGTCTTGGCGAGCGCTTCCCGCGTCTCCTTCAGAATCGCCTCGCGTTTCACGGGTCATTCATCGTTTAAACTTCTATATAAACAGCATGGAACGGGGGTTTCCCGATGGCAAGGCCAGTCGCGGCCCGGCCGAACCTTTAACGCGGGCCGGTCCTTCGCCGGTCGCCCATGCCGGGGGAACTGTCCGACGATCACGTCTTGGTCGAGACCCCGGCGGAGGCCAGCGCCCTCTACAACCGCGGCTACTTCGGGACCCCGCGGTCCGGCGGCGCCCTGGAGCTCGACCTGCTCGAGGCGGTCTATCTGGTCGAGGCGGACCGGCTCGAGGTGCGGCGAGAGGGGCGTCGGGTGTCGGCGCGGGACCTCTTTCGCGCTGCGGGGGCCGCGGTGCCGTCGTTCGAGATCCGGTACCTCGTCTACCGGGACCTGCGCCAACGCGGGTACGTCGTCGAGTCCCGTGGGGACCCGATCGATTTCCAGGTGTACCCCCGGGGCGGGGCGCCCAAGAAGACGCCGAGCAAGTATTGGGTCCGCGCGCTGAGCGAACGCGCCGTGTTCGACCTGGCGGAACTGTTGGAGCGGGCCAAGGAGGCCGCGGGAGTCCGAAAGACCCTGCTCCTGGGCCTCGTCGACGAGGAGAGCGACCTCACATATTACGGGGTCCGAGAAGCGCACCCCCACGGATCGCAGGCGATCGGCGCGCCAAAGGAGCGGATCGTCGTCCACTTCCACGGAGACCGCGCGGTCGTCATCGACGAGGTGGAAGCTCGGGCGCTCCACGAGGCCGGCTTCTTCGGCAAGATGGTCGGTCGCCGGTTGCAGCTGAGCCTCCTGGAGACCGCGTTCCTCCTCAAGGCCGGGACCGCGGAAGTCCGGAACGCCGACACGGACCGGCCGATCCGACTGGCGCGGCTCATGAAGGAAGCGAAGGCCATCCAGCCGGACTTCGATCTTCGGCTCCGGGCCTACGAGGACCTGACCGCTCGCGGCGTGATCTCCAAGACCGGCTTCAAGTATGGGTCGCACTTCCGCGCGTACGAAGGAGATCCGGAATCGCACCACGCGAAGTATCTCGTCCACGTGGTCCCGAAGGGACATCGCGGCGCATGGCCGGAGATCAGCCGCGCGGTGCGACTCGCGCATGGCGTGAAGAAGCAGATCCTCTTCGGCGAGGTCGGCTCCGACGTGCGGTATGTGAAACTCGAACGCGTCCGTCCCTGAGATCCTCCGAGTTGTCGCCACGTACCTCTAAGTGGAGGTACGTCAGCACGGCGGCCAGGGTCATGCGCAAGAGCCTTCTCCCACCACCTCCATGAGCGCCGCCGTGGAGCTTCGCATCGGCTGCGTCGGGTACTCCTACGACTTCTGGGTCGGGCCCTTCTATCCGCGCCACA
>VBLT01000091.1 GCA_005878615.1 Methanobacteriota archaeon | reverse complement strand
ATCGCGCCACCGAGCATGACGAAGCCGAACAGGACCGCCAGGACCTGCGTCACGATGGGATCGGGGAGGTAGGATTCGGTTGGCGGGGGCCCTCCCGCCGCCGGGGCTTGTGGGATCGACTCGCGTCCCGGGTCGAGGTTGGCCACGTTGAACGCCAAGGCGGCGACGAGGACGACCGCGAGGACAAGGAGGAGGGGGACCGCCCAGGCCGACTTCCTCCCCTGGAGCCGGAACACACCCGCACCAAGGCGGTGGCCGCTCATAACGATTTCCCGGAGGCGGGGAAGGGCTCAGGCCGCGCCAAGTTGCTGGAAGAACCGCTCTCGCCGCCGGATCCCCACACGCTGGATGACGAGGGCACATGCGAGGGCGATCACGGCGAGGAGAAACAGGAGGGGTCCGATGAGGCTGGCCCCGATTGAAGGCGAGGCATCCCGCATCGCCGGTAGCGCGGTCTGAAGCTTCTCCAGATGCTCGAGCAACGTCGGCTTGCTGAGCTGCAACAGGTTGCTCAGGTCCGTCACCGTCTCGCGGCGCGAGTCGAGCCGCTTCAAGATGCCTACGCGCACGTCGGAGGCGAGGGCCCGGAAGCTCTCCTGGTCCAGCGTAATCTTTCCGCCGCCGGAATCCATGTCATGATACGAAGGCGGACTGAGTTCATGAACGATTCCCTTCGATTCGGGAAGAATCTAACAATCCGGCGGCTGGCCAAGTGAAGAAAACGTCCCCGGTTCACGCGGCCCGGGTGACGGAACAATTCGAGAGAACGTATTAAGAGAGGTCGGGGCGATGAACCGGCCAGCGTGGGGCGTTTGAGTTCTCTGGCCAAGGACGCAAGCCCCTCGACCGGAGGGCCGGGAGGAACGGTGTGACGAGACCCGCGACAGCCGCACTGACAGAACCGTCCACGTCGACCGCTCCGCATCCGAGCCGACCGCGAGGCCGTCGCCGCGTGCTCTCCGGCGCCGCGATCGCGATCTGGGCGGTCATTGGCGGCCTTGGAATCCTGTTCGGCGTCTTCGCGGTCGCCATCGCACTTCAGGCCGCCGCCTTCGACGCCATGCGCTGGCTTCTAGCACTCGCCATCGAGGCGCCCCTCGCCGGAGGCATCATTGTCCTCATTTGGTACAGCCGAGCGTTGACGCGCACAACGGCGGCCGGAGACGCTGCCTCCAGCGCCCTGGCGAATTCCGAGGCGAAATACCGCGAGCTGATCGCCTCCGCCCCGGACGGCATCTTCGTCCTCGACCCGCAGGCCAAGGTCCTGGACGTGAACGAGGCGGGGGAGACCCTCCTAGGTCGCGAACGCGGCGACATCGTGGGCCATTCGTTCATGGAATTCGTCCCTACCGACCGCCTGGCTTCCGCCCACGGTTACCTGGACGACCGACTCCGAGGTTTCCGGGCCACGGAGCTGTACGAGGCGACCTTCAGCACGGCCAAGGGTAAGCGCGTGCACGTCCAGCTTCGATCCCAGGTGGTCCGGCCAGCCGACGCGGACTCCTATGTGGTCTACATCGTCCGCGATGTGACCGACCAACGGGAGGCGCAACGGCAGCTCCTGGAGAGCGAGCGCTGGGCGTCGATGGGCCGGCTCGCATCGTTCGTCGCGCACGAGATCAATACGCCGCTCACGAACATCTCGCTGCTGACCGCGAGCATCGCCCGACGCGTTTCCGATGCGGAGGTCCAGGAACGCCTGAAGAAGATCGCCGCCCAGGGACGGATTGCCGCGAGCATCACGGCGGAACTGTTGAAGTTCGCCCGACCGGGCGCCATCAACCCGGTCGAGACGAACCTCACGGACCTCGTCCGCGAGGCTGTCGAGCAGGCGGAGGCGTTCCGCAAACCGGGCGTGGAGGTCCGGACGGAACTCGGGAGCGAACCCGTCGTCTGCACCGTGGACCCGCTCCGTATCCATGAGGTCCTGGTGAACCTCCTGAAGAACGCCTTCGAAGCCACCGCGAACGGCCGGATCCGGGTTCGGCTCGAAGACCGCGGGCCCTCGGTGGCCGTCTCGGTCTCCGACACGGGGACCGGCATCCGGCCGGAGGTCCAGCAACGGCTGTTCGAGGCCTTCTACACGACGAAGAAGAAAGGAGAGGGGACGGGCCTGGGCCTCGCGATCAGCCGCAACTTCGTGGCCAGCCACGGCGGCGACATCACCGTCACGTCGGAGGTCGGCAAAGGGTCGACCTTCACCGTCTTCCTACCGAAGCAGCCCGTCAGCGTCACAACCCCGGCGTAAGAAGGCCTCGCGACCCGTTTGTCAAGTGTTCTTGACAAAGAGAATGACCCCCTTTGAAGGGTAACCGCCAACAAGCTATGGACCGTTCCAGCGCCCCCTCAGAGGCCAGCCGAAGGCCCGGGATCCTCGTCGTCGACGACGATGCGGGGATCCGCGAGAACATCGCGGACCTCCTTTCGAGCGAGAACTACGAGGTCGTCTCCGCGGCCAACGCGGACGAGGCGATGCGCGTCCTCGAGTCCCAGCGGATCGACTTGCTCCTCACCGATTTTCAGATGCCCGGACGGAACGGGGTCGAGCTGATCGAGGCGGCGCGCCGAGCGAACCACCGGGTCCCTGCGATCTTGATGACCGCGTACCTGTACGTGTTCGAGCAAATGGATGAAAGGCGGCGCGAAGGGGTCACCCTGCTCCGGAAACCGTTCGATGCCGAAGAGATCCTGCAGACCGTCGCGGAGAAACTGGCCGACGGCCATGCGGGGAAGTCCTAGGCCACCATCCGCCGTTATTTCGGGACCTTCTGCCAATCGTCGAGGAACCGCTTCAGGCCGACGTCGGTCAAGGCGTGCTGCGTCATCTTCTTCAGGACGTCGAAGGGGAGCGTGACGATGTCGGCCCCGAGCTTCGCGGCCTCGATCACGTGGAGGGGATGCCGGATGCTTGCGACCAGGATCTCGCACTCCCAATCGTAATTCCCGAAGATCTCCGCGATCTCTCGGATCACCTCCATCCCTTCTTGGCCCATGTCGTCGAGGCGGCCGATGAACGGGCTCACATACTTGGCCCCGGCCTTTGCGGCGAGGATCGCCTGATTCGCGGAGAAGATGAGGGTCGTGTTGATCTTCACGCCCTCGGACGAGAGGGCCTTGATCGCCTTCAGCCCCTCCGTCGTCATCTGGATCTTCACGACGACGTTCTTGTGAAGCTTCGCGAGCTGCCGCCCTTGCTTGATCATCTCGTCGGCGGCGGTTGTCGTGACCTCCAACGAAATCGGCCCGTCCACGAGGGCCAGGATGTCCTGGATTACCTCGGACCACTTGCGACCCGTCTTCGCGACCAGCGTCGGATTGGTCGTCACGCCATCGAGGACGCCCCAGGAGGCGGCCTCTCGGATCTCGTCGATGTTCGCGGTGTCGAGGAAGATCTTGACCATGGACGCCGCCAACGGCCGAAGGCACGCGGCCCGATATGAGCATTTCCGCCTCGCGGGAGACGTCGACTCCTTCGGAGCGGCAGAAGATACATAACGCGGTCGCCCGTGCGGGAGTCTCGCGTGGCGTCTTCTGGCCTGTGGCGTCATCGGGACTTCCTCCTGCTGTGGGGCGGCCAATCCGTCTCCCGGATCGGAGACCAGTTCACCGGTCTCGCGGTCCCCTACATCGCCGCGTTTGTCCTCGGCGCGCACGAGGTCGAGATGGGGTTCCTCGGAGCCGCCGGGACCGTTCCCTTCCTGTTGTTCGGGCTCTTGGTCGGGGTCTGGGTCGATCGGAGGGCGAAGCGGTCGGTATTGATCTTCGCCGACCTCGGCCGTGGCACGATGGTCGCCGCGATCGCGGTCCTCGGAATCATCGGCCTCCTCCACCTCGCCTATCTCTACGTAGCCGCGTTTCTCATCGGAGTCCTCACGGTTTTCTTCGACGTCGCCTACCAAGCCTACCTTCCGGCGATCGTGGACCGCGGACAGTTGGTCGACGCGAATAGCAAGCTCGAGACCTCGAACACGATCGCAGGCACGTTTGGACCGAGCATCGCGGGGCCCGTCATCGACCTCTTCAAGGCGCCGTTCGCGATGCTCTTCGACGCGGCCTCGTTCATCGTCTCCGCGGCATCCCTCGGGGCGATTCGGCGGCGGGAGACGATACCGGCGAGGCCTCCCGGCGAATCGATCCAATCCCAGGTCCGTGAGGGACTTCACGTGGTCCTCCAGGATCGCCGGTTGCGACACATCGCGGCCTGCACTGGTTGGTCGAACTTCTTCTCGAGTGCTGTTTTCTCCGCCCTGTTCCTCCTTTTCCTGAAGGACCTCGGGTTCACCGCGACGACGCTCGGTCTCTTGTTCGGCCTCTCGTCCGTCGGCGGAATCCTCGGAGCGATCTTCTCCGGACGGATTGCGAAGCGAATCGGCGTCGGCCCGGCCATCATCCTCGGCGCCGTCATCTTCGGCCTTCCGCCGCTCCCCTTGCCTTTCGTGACCTCCTCGATTGCCTTGCCTGCGATCGCCATCTTGCTCGGCATCAGTTTCTTCGGGAATCTCCTGTACAACATCAACCAGGTGAGCTTCCGTCAAGCGATCGTCCCCGTCGCCCTGCAAGGCCGGCTCAACGCGACGATGCGGACCATCGTGTGGGGCACGTTGCCCCTCGGGGCCCTCTTCGGCGGCTTCCTCGGAAGCCTCATCGGGTTGCGCCCGGCGATCCTGGTCTCGTTGCTGGCCGGAGGGATCTCCTTCCTGTTCGTGCTTTTCTCGCCCGTCCGCCAAATCGCAGAAATGCCCGAGTCCGCTCCATAGAACCGCAGGTCGAGTCGGGGATTCGCGCCGCGACGGGCCTCACATCGGGTGGAAGAACCTCACCGCGACCACGGCGCCCAACGACACGAGGATCACTCCGATCGCTCGGCTGAAAAGGACCGTGCGGACGCCGAGTTTCTCCGCGAAGATCGCGACGGAAATACCGCCCATCCAAAGGAGGCTCATGGAGCCCGAGATGAACAGGACGAGCATGAACAGCCAGCAGCAGCCGATGCAGTAGAGCGAGTGGCGGAATCCCATCCGCATCGCGCCGATGCGACCGCTCCGCCAGTACTGCAGCACGAAACCCATCGGGGAGGTGCAGTGGGAGAGGCAGATCTCCTTGGTTCGCGTGACCTGCCAGAGGCCTCCGGCGAACAACGTCGCGGCCGAAATGAGCAAGGTGGGGCCCACGAGCATGGATCCGACGAGGCCCAAACCCATCAGGCCGACCAACGCTGCGACTCCGAAGAACCCCCAGACGAGGAAGTAGGGGACGACGAAGGCGACGGTTCCCAGGACGTCCGCGGGTTTGCTGGGCTGCCCGTTCTCCAGGCGCGTCAGGCCGTGGTATGCAAGGGCCATCGGGAGCGCGGACGGCAGCATCATCGCAACCATCATCACGACGATGAGCGCGAAGAAGAGGGCGAGGTCCGTCGACCCGAACGTCGCGGGCGCCATCACCGCCATCGCGCGATCGGACGAGGTCCAGGTGACATACCATGCGACGGCGACGAGGGCCGCGACCCCGAGGCCCACGGGAATTGTGAGACGGCGCAGCAGATTTGGAGGGGTGGCGAGGTCGACGGCCTCCATCAGAGTCTCGGTAGCAGTGGGCCGAAATATGAACTCATCTCGAGCCGTACGCGACCCGCGCTGAAAATACGATTATATACGGTGGGCGGAATCCCGCGTTCGAGGACGGAGGGGAGCGATTGGCGACAAAGTGGAACATGGAAACGGAATACATCCAGAGTTGTAACTGCGACTACGGCTGTCCCTGTAATTTCAACGGTTACCCGGACAAGGGCAACTGTGAAGCGTTCGTCGGTTACAAGATTCGCAACGGGAAGTTCGGGGACACGAAGCTGGACGGGGTTAAGTTCGCCGCGGCATTCTGGTGGCCGAAGGCCATTCATGAAGGCAACGGCACCGCCCGCATCTACGTCGATTCCGCCGCGACGGACGCGCAGGTCAAGGCGATCGAAGGAATCGCGAGCGGCCAGAACGGCGGGGGCGTCTTCGAGATTTTCGCCCGAACCTTCACCAAGGTCCTCCCGACGAAGCGGGCGAAGATCGATTGGAAGTACGGAGAGTACGTCGCCTCGTTCAAGGTGGACGGCGTGGGCGAGGTCCAGAGCGACTACATCGTGAACCCGGTCTCCGGCGAGAAGTTCATTGGCGAAATCCTGTTGCCCACCGGATTCAACTGGCGGCGGTCCGTCGTCTCTCGGATTAAGAAGTTGGTCCTTCACGACGCGGATTTCCAGATGGACCACAAGGACACGGCGGGCTTCACGACCGTCATCAAGTTCACGGAGAAGGGCCCCGCCTGAGTCCTGCGCTTCGCGGTCCTACTCGCGACCGGGGGCGGGAACTTGGAACATCCTTGAACACACTTGAACCCCCGGCCTTGAAGCCCCGTGGGAGGTCATGCCGGCCCCACGCCCACCGAGGTTGACCACATGCGACACAAAATCACCGACGGCTTGGTCGGGTTCCTACTGGGGATCGCAGTGATGCTGATGATCATCCAGATCTGGGGACTCAGTTGGGTCCAGATTCTGGCCCCCAGTTGGAAACCAGGCATCTAAGCGCCCGTCCGAAGGGCTACGTCCGCCGATCGCCACGCTTCACCAAATCGTGGACCGCGTCGACGATTTTCTCGACGGTCAGTCCGTACTTCCGAAGGAGTTCCTCCGCTTCCCCGCTCTCCCCGAAGACATCTTGCACGCCGACCATCGCGATGGGGACGGGATGGTTCACCGCGATCGCCGCGGCGACGGCGGCCCCGATCCCGTGGACCACGGTGTGTTCTTCCGCGGTCACGATCCTTCCCGTCTCGCGCGCGGCGCGGTCGATCGTCGCCAGGTCGAGCGGCTTGACCGTCGAGAGGTTGATCACCCGGGCCGAGATCCGCTCCCGCTCCAGCGTCTGCGCGGCCTCGAGGCAGCGCGCCACCATGAGCCCGCAACCGATCAGCGTGACGTCGGATCCGTCGCGCAGGGTGTGCGCCTTCCCGATCGCGAAACCGTCCTGGTCCGACGTGACCGTCGGCACATTCGTCCGGGAGAATCGGCAGTAGACCGGGCCCTTCATCCCCGCGGCGGCGGTCACGGCCCTCGCGGTCTCCGGACCGTCCGCCGGAACGAGGACCGTCATCCGCGGGATCCCCCGCATGAGCCCGATGTCCTCGTTGATCTGGTGCGTCGCTCCGTCGGGTCCGACGGTCAGTCCCGCATGGGAGCAGAAGATCTTCACGTTCAGGTTCGTGTAGGCCACGTTCTGCCGTATGACGTTGTACGTGTGGGCCGAACCGAAGACGGAATACGTGGTCGCGAAAGGGATCTTGCCGGCCGCCGCGAGCCCGGCGGCCACGGAGATCATGTTCGGCTCCGCGATGCCGAGCTGGAAGAAGCGATCGGGAAAGGCCTTTCCGAAATCGATCGACTTCAGCGATTCCGTGGTGTCGGCGCCGACGACGACCACATTGGGGTTCCGGCGCCCGAGGTCCACGAGGGCCCGGCCGAAGTAGGACCGCTGGCTCTCTAGCTTCCACGGTCCCGCAGTCACATCGACGCCTCCATCTCCTCGAGTTCCGCGAGGGCCAGCTTCAATTCGTCGTCGCTCGTCGCGGCGCCGTGGTACTTGATCTTGTTCTCCATGAAGGAGACGCCTTTGCCCTTGACGGTCCGCGCGATGATCACCGTCGGCCGGCCGCGGGTGCGGTGGGCCTCCTCGATCGCCGCGAGGATCTGGCGGAAGTCATGGCCGTCGATGTTCAGGACGTGCCAGTTGAACGCCTCCCACTTGTTCCGCAGCGGCTCGAGCGGCATGATGTCCTCCGTCCGGCCCTCTTGCTGAATCCCGTTGCGATCGATGAAGGCGGTCAAGTTGTCGAGGCCGTACTTCGAGGCGGCCATCGCGGCCTCCCAGGTCTGGCCCACGTCCTGCTCTCCGTCGCCGAGCACACAGTACGTCCGCCAGGCTTTGTGATCCATCCGCGACGCGAGGGCCAGGCCGACGGAGAAGGAGAGGCCCTGGCCTTCCGCCCCCGCGGCGTTCTCCACGCCGGGCGTCGTCCCGAGCTCCGGATGGCCCTGCAGGCGGCTGTTCAGCTTCCGGAACGTCATGAGCTCCTCGACCGGGAAGAAGCCCCGCTCCGCGAGGGCGGCGTACCACACGGGGCACGCGTGTCCCTTGCTCAGGACGAATCGATCGCGGTCGGGCCACGTGGGGTTCTTCGGGTCGACGCGGAGGATATGAAAATACAGGGCCGTCACGATGTCGCAAGCGCTCATCGAGCCGCCGGGATGGCCGCTCTGCACGTTGTGCGTCATGCGGACGATGTGCTTTCGAAGGGTCACGGCCTTCCGCTTCAGGGCCGCGATGAGTTCCTCCGTAACCTCGACCACGGACCGCCTCGCCCCCGCTCCGTCCCGGGACGGTCCCGACAGGACGCGCCGGGTTTAAGGACTTCGCTCGCGGCGCGTGCTTCGAGAAACTCGACGAGTGCTCATCATCAGGACGACCGCGACGATGAGGACCACGACGAAGAGGCCGCCCCAGACGAATAGGAGGTCGACGAGAACTCCGATGAGAGCCACCCACATGAATACGAAAAGATACACCGGCTCCCACTGCCAGCGATTGAATCGCCACCGAGATGCGTGCGCATGTCCGGCCCCCGAAGACACGGCGCTGCGAGGCGAACCAATCGGATAATCATTGTCGATTCCAGGAATCATATTCCACGCATATCCACGCAGTATTGATCGCGACCCTCACGAGCCAGGCCGCAACCGCACGTTTCATGACCGTCTAATAACCGCCAAATATCCGACCGGGAGATGAGGCCCTCCGCGACTCGGAGAATAGGGATGCACCGAACAACCATCGCTGCGATCGTCCTG
>VBLT01000090.1 GCA_005878615.1 Methanobacteriota archaeon | reverse complement strand
TCCGCGGCATACCTCTACTTAGAGGTATGAAATGGAGATCGGCTGCGGCGCTCGGATCCGCGACTTCGGCGGACGTCGGTACTTTTATTTCTGGCACTACGAACGGGACAGTGGACGGTCGGTTCGGAAGGAGGACTATGTCGGCCGCGTGGATTCGGAAAGGGGACGGTCGGTTCTCCTCCGTCGGATGGCCGCCTACCACCGGAAGGCAGAACAGGAATTCGCCCGGCGGCGGGCGCGGATCGAGGGCTTCGTCGCGGCGCATACCTCTACTTAGAGGTACACGCCCAGGTCGTCACTCGACATCTCGTCGGGCGATCGTCTCCCGCGTCCGATTGCCTTGCCCCATTGCGGTTAGATAGATCCCGCCGAGCGCCAAAGCCCCGCCGAGGCCCACGGCGATCCCGGGCACCTGTTGGAGCAGGACCCAGGCGAGGAGGCTCGATCCGATTGGTTCCCCGACGAGGCTCAAGCTCACGATCGGAGCAGGGACCCAACGCAGGCTCCAGTTGTATAACGTGTGACCGCCAATCTGGGGGATGAGGGCCATCGCCAGGAAGAGGAGGAGCTCCCGCGGCACATCGCCGATCGGGACCAGGCTCTCGTGGAGCCCAAGAGCATAGAGGAACAGGACCCCGGTCGCGGTCAGGTACACGACGAACGCGTAGGCGAGGAGGGGGATTTTCTGACGGAGACGACGGCCTGCCAGGAAATAGAATCCTGCCGCGACGCCGCCGAAGAAGGCGAGGAGGTCTCCGACCAAGCTCGCGCTGCGCGCGGTCGAGTCGGCGATCGCGATGACCACGACCCCGCTGAACCCCAGTCCAATCCCGAGGGCCATCCAAGCGTTCAGCCGCTCCCGAAGGACGAAATGGGAGAGGATCCCGACCATCAGCGGATGGGAGGTGACCAGGATGACGGAGGAGGCGACGCTGACGCTCACCCCTTCGATCTTCAGCGATCCGATCCAGAGGGTGAAGTGCGTCGCGAGGATCGCGCCGACCGCCATCATCCCGAGGATTTCCTTCCGAGAGAGCGCGAACAGGACGCCGCGATTCCAAAGGACGAACGGCAAAAGGAGCAGCGACGCGAGGGCCAGGCGATACAGCGCGATCGTGATGAACGGCGAACCGGACCACGAGATGAAGATGGCCGAGAAGGAGACGGAGACGACCGCCAGGGCGATCGCCGCATAGGGCCGTCCCGTCACGCGGCGGTGACGAGCGGGCGTCTATCTAACGGCTACGGCTCGACCTAGGAACTCGGCGGAGGCGGCGTCTCCGGCGGCGGCGGATAGGTGCCGGGAGGGCGCGCCCGTCGCCGTCGTCGCGTGACGACGAGGGCCGCGATCACGATTGCCGCGACGATGGCGACGCCGAGGCCGATCAGGATGAGGCTGAAGGTGCCGGCCTGGTAGCGGTACGAGGTGAGCTGCTGGTCCGAGGTCTTCGTCCCGTTCGGTGCGTAACTTTCCCGGCGTACATGGTTCCCTGCGCTGTCCGAATAATGGTCCTTACTCGTCGGCGACCCGGCTGCCGGCCGCGAGATGACCGCGACGTTGAAGGAGCCGGCGATGACACTCGTCGACTGTTCCGTGGTCACGGCCGCGGTGTACGCTATGGGGAAAGTGAACGTGGTGTTGACGACCCTCAACGTCGTGCTCAGTGACCACGACGCGCCGGCCGAGAGAGGGAACACGGCGTCCGCGAGAGGCGGGTCATAGGTGACGGTGACGGTCCCGAACCCTCCCAGATTGATCGTCGTCTTCGCGGTCCCGAGGTTCGAATCCTGAACCCAGCTGTGCACCACGGCGGAGTTGCCGTTCGAATCGGTCGTGGTGGTCGTGATGTGCCACAAGTCGTAGCTGCCGAGGGGGAGCGTCAAGGTCGACTTCTCATAGACGTCGATGCGGATGGTCGAGGTCGCGCTCCCGGCGGTCCGTGTGTAGACCCAAAAGTCTCCCTGGGTCCACGTCGGATGGTTCTGGGCCGCGGCGACGGGCCTCGCGATCAGCACGAACGAGGAAAGGACCATCGCCAGGACTAGGGCCACGGTGAGCGGTTTCCGGAGCGGGGCCATGGGGGTCCGCCGGCCCATGCGGCATGGCGGATATGAGCCTAACGCATTCATTATCGCTTGTTCTTTAGAGAAGGGCGCGCATACGCGGCTGGTGGCATCGATGCATCTCGCCGACGTGCACAAGGTTGCGGTCATTGGAGCGGGGACGATGGGCGCGGGCATCGCGCAGGCCTGCGCCGCGGCGGGCTTCCAAGTCGCGATGCGCGACATCGACCAACGCTTTGTCGACGGCGGGTTCCGCCGGATCCGCGAGCCCCTCGCGAAGCGCGTCGAGAAGGGCAAGATGACCGCCGCGGAGGTGGAGTCGATCCTCTCCAAGATCCGCGGCGTCGTCGACCTCAAGGAGGCGGTGGCCGGCGCTCAGGTCGTGATCGAGGCGGTCTTCGAGAAGATGGACATCAAGAGGGAATTGTACGCCGAACTGGACCGGCTCTGCCCGCCCGAGGTCGTCTTCGCGTCGAACACGTCGTCGTTGAGCATCACGGAGATGGCCAATGCGACGAAGCGCGCGGACCGCGTCGTCGGCATGCACTTCTTCAATCCCGCGCCCGTGATGAAGCTCGTCGAAGTGATCCGCGGCTCGGAGACGAGCGACGCGACCATCGGCCTGATCAAGAATCTGTGCGCCAAGCTGGGCAAGGATGCGGTCGAGGTGAAAGAGTCGCCCGGATTCGTCGTGAACCGACTCCTCGTCCCCATGATGAACGAAGCGTTCAACCTCCTCCAGGAAGGGGTCGCGAGTGCGGAGGACATCGACAAGGCGATGAAGCTCGGGACGAACATGCCGATGGGCCCTCTCGAACTCGCCGACTACACGGGCCTTGACATCGGCCTCGACGTGATGGAAGTCCTGTTCCGCGAGACGGGAGACCCGAAGTTCCGACCGTCCCCGCTCCTTCGGAAGTACGTGCGGGCGGGCCGCTTCGGACGGAAGGCGGGCCGCGGGGTGTACGACTACACGAAGGCCTAGCCCGCGGTGGCCTCAGTCGTTGGCTTCGTACTTCGCGTGGATGCCGCCGCGATCACGGAGCCGGCGGCGGAGGCTCGTTCGGGGGGCCCTGTTCCATCGGCGCTTCCGGGCTCGCAGGTCCTGCCGTCACCGGCGCCTCCGGAGGGACGGGCTCGGGCATCCGCGGGCGACGTCGCACGACCATAAGGACGACCACGACGGCGACGGCGATTCCGACGACTGCGATCCAGACATACCAAGGCAGTCCCAGAATCGTCCCGGCTCCGCCAAGCGTGGAAGGCGCGGTGTAGCTATACGACGTCAGCTGCGAGGAACCGGTGTCTCGGTTGCTCGAATCATGCGAGTTCTGCTCCACATAGTTCCCCGCCTCGCGGGACCAATAGCTCTTCGAGGTGTTCCCGTCCGAGGTCGTCAGGGTGACCGGGTTTGTGTCGAATCGACCCGCGGTCACGGTCCGGCTTTCCGCTGCACCGACCGTGGCGGTTCCCGAAACGGTTTGTGCAGTGGTGTGCGGAGGTTGCCCCGTGATCTCGAGGACCACGGTCGCGACTCCCGTGACGGTCCACGTCGCTCCGGCCGAGAGCGGCCATTGCATCCGCTGCGGGGGATTCATCGTGACGGTCGTCACCGCGGTGAACGGCTGGCCAAAGGGCGTCATGACCGTTGTCGTCAACACGAGCTTGACCAGGGACAGGTCCGATGTCCGGAACCACGCATCGCCCGGGCTGTCGATCGGGAGGGTACCGGACGTCACATTGACCGCGACGCGCGTGTGGTAGGATTCGTACGAGGTCCCTCCGACGCTCATCGCCTCCGTTCCGACGACGTCGAGGCGCAGCTTCACGTGGCCCGCTCCACCCACGCCGCCCGCGCCGCCGGTCCCTTCATACACCCAGAAATTTCCGTTCTTCCAGACCGGCCTGTCGATATCCGCTCTGGCGGCCCCCGGGATCACCAAGAATCCGACGACCATCACGAGGGCTAGACCCAGTATCAAAGCTCGATGACTCACAAACTCCCTCCGCCGCTCGCGGTATGGCTCCGAAACGGTGTAAATGTTTGGTTTCGCGCGCGTGTCCGCCTCGTCGGAGCCCGAAGGTTCATCGCAGTTTCTCGCATTCCGATTCCTGAGAACATGCCCGATTTCGTCCGAATCGAGATGGAAGATCGGCTCGCCGTGGTCACGATCAATCGGCCGGAGGCGATGAACGCGCTCAATTCGAGGCTCTTGAAAGAACTGTCCATGGCGATCGAACATCTGTCGATGGCCGCGGACGTCGGGGCGATCGTCCTCACGGGGGCCGGGGACCGCGCGTTCGTCGCGGGCGCGGACATCAAGGAGATGGTCGGCCTATCGGCCCTCGAGATGCGGAGCTTCTCCGAGGCCGGTCGTCGCCTGGGGGACGTGATGTCCGCCTGCAACAAGCCGATCCTCGCGGCGATCAACGGGTACGCCCTCGGTGGCGGCGCGGAACTCGCCCTGGCCTGCGACCTCCGGATCGCCTCCGACAAGGCGAAGATCGGGCAGCCCGAGGTCAACATCGGCATCATCCCCGGTTTCGGCGGGAGCCAGCGCCTGCCGCGGCTCGTCGGGCTTGGATGGGCTTCGGAGATGATCTACACCGGAGAGGCGATCGACGCCGCGACGGCGGAGCGCATCGGCCTGGTGAACCGCGTCGTCCCCGCCGACCGATTGCTCGAAGAGACCAAGGCCGTCGCCCGGAAGATCTTGGAGAAGAGCCCGGCCGCCATCGCCCTCGCGAAAGCCTGCCTGCGGGCCTCGATGGAGATGCCCCTCGCCGCGGGACTCGACCTCGAGACCGCCGCGTTCGGCGTCGTCGGCTCGACGAAGGACAAGGAGGAGGGCATGCGGGCGTTCATCGAGAAGCGCAAGCCCTCGTGGACCGGCGCGTGATCAAGAATAGGACTCGAACTCCTCTTGCAGGTCGATCACGACCTGTTCGAGGACCTCTTCGAACGAGGAACTGCGGTACTCGCGCATGCCGCCGAGCTCGCTTTGGATGCGGGCGATGTAGTTGTTCGAGCTCTTCAGGAACTCGACGTTCACCAGCGATTCTTCCATGGTCGGCGGCTCCGTGAGACCGAGGCGGGCGCGTTCTCAATCGGCCGTATCCGAGGTCCCTATTTAATAGTTGCCCGGACAGTTCGACGGACGACCGAGCCGCGCGGCGCGTCGCGAGCGGACGCGTTCGAATCGCGGTTCTCCGAGCAACCTTTATCTACGGCGCTCCCCTTCGAGCGGCTCCCGAACCGGACGCGGAGTGAATCGTTGGGCAATATTCGGCCGACGTACATCAAACGAGTCGCGATCGAGCTGGCGAAGCTCTATCCGAACGAGTTCACGGACGACTACGAGCACAACAAGAAGATGGTCTCCGAACTGACGGATGTGCGGAGCGTCCTGATGCGCAACCGGATTGCCGGATACGTCACGCGATACCGGCAGCGGATGGCCGCCTGAGCCCACGGTCACACCCGCCCGGTCCGAGAGCGAGACGAATCGGTCCCCATGTCCTATGCAGTCGAGACCCGCGAGTTGACCCGGATCTTCGCCGGGAAGAAGAAACGCCGACGCAGGGCAGCGGAGGAAGTCGACGAGAGCGTCGGCCCGGTGACCGCGCTCGACCAGGTGTCCCTCAAGATCGAAGAGGGTGAGCTGTTCGGGATGCTCGGCCCCAACGGCGCGGGCAAGACGACGCTCATCAAGATCCTTGCGACGTTGCTGCTGCCGACGTCGGGGCAAGCGCTGGTGGCGGGCCATGACGTGACGAAGGATCCGTTTCCCATCCGCCAAGTCATCAACATGGTCTCCGGCGGCGAGACGTCGGGGTACGGGCTCCTCACCGCTCGCGAGAACATCTGGATGTTTTCGCAGTTCTACGGCGTTCCCAGCAACGTGTCCAACAGTCGCATCGACGAGCTCATGCACATCTTCGGGCTCTGGGACAAGCGGAACGCCAAGGTGCGCATGCTCTCTACCGGCCAGCGGCAGAAGATGAATATGATCCGCGGCTTCGTGACGGACCCGGACATTCTGTTCCTCGATGAACCGACCTTGGGCCTCGACGTGAACGCGGCGCGGACGATCCGCGAATACGTGATGAACTGGGTGCGGGGCCAGAAAGGCAAGACGGTGCTCCTCACCACGCACTACATGGCGGAAGCCGACCAGATGTGCGACCGCATCGCGATCATTGACAAAGGGAAGATCTTGGCGTGCGACACCCCGGAGAATCTCAAGCGGATGATCCGGACGGAGACGACCTTCCGACTGGAGGTCGACGCGATTCGCGACCTGACGACGTTCTCCACGTTGCAAGGCGTGAAGAACTTCTCGCACAAGGACGACATCGCCAAGAACCGATCGTTCCTCACGTTCATCCTCGAGGACGAGGGTCCTGTCGCGGAGATCCTCAGCACGATCACGTCGCAAGGCAAGAAGGTCCATTCCCTGCAGAAGTCGGAGCCGACCCTGGAGGACGTCTTCATCAGCATGGTGGGGAGGGGATTCGAGTGAGCGAGGCCAAGGCCCGTCGCTCGGACCTTCGGTATCGGATCGGGCTGAACCTGCGGGCCGTCAAGGGCCGGTCCTATCCGCGGATCGTCGGTGCGAACCGCGAGCCGTCCTGGATTTTCTTCGAGGCCCTCCTTCCGCTACTCGGGATCGCCGCATACGTGTTCATCTATCAGTTCTTCGGAGGCCAGGCGCTCGCGGCGATCACGACCAAAACCGCGGCCGCGCCCTGGGGCATGTGCGGGCACGATCCCTGCGCGAACGCGGCCGCGCAATCCGCCGCCGCGGCCGCCGTCGGCGCGAACACGAACGCCCTCGTGGCCTCGGTGGTCCTCGGCGGCACGATGGTCGCGTTCTGGCTCAACGTCCTCTGGTCGATGGCGAGCCAGCTGTACTGGGAGAAGGAAATCGGGAACCTGCAGCTCTACATGATGGCCCCGATGAACCGGATGGCCCTGCTCGGCGGGATGGCGGTCGGCGGGATGGTCATGACGTCGATGCGGGCGGTCTCGACCCTGGTCGCCGGCGTCCTCGTGTTCGGCGTCGTCTTCCAGGTCGCCAGCCCGTTGCTGCTCCTCGCCGTCTTCTTTGCGACCTTGATCGCCCTCTACGGCCTCGGGATGATGTTCGCCTCGTTGTACCTGCTCTGGGGCCGCGAGGCGTGGAACCTGTCCGCGCTCATGGAGGAACCGATTTTCTTCTCGAGTGGGTTCTACTTTCCGCTCGGCGGCCTCCTGAAGATTCCCGGATGGGGCCCGGCCATCGCGATCGCGGGTTCGTTCATTCCGGCCTCGCTCGGCCTCGACGCGCTCCGCCAGCTCACGCTCGGTTCGACGGCCTTCGGCGGCAACTTCTGGATTTTCAGCGTCACGACGGAACTGGGGATCCTCGTCGGCATGGCCGTCCTGTTCCTGATCCTCGCAAGATACTGCCTGGCGTACCTAGAGACGCTCGCGAAGCGAGAGGGGAAGCTGACCTCACGGCATCAATGAGGACCTACTGGCGGACGTTCAAGACGGCCGCATGGCTCGGATGGGAGATGGACTCGAACTGGACCGAGCCTTGGCTCTTCGTCCTGTACTCCGTCATCAAGCCGGTCGCCGGAGCGTTCATCCTGGTCCTCATGTACATCGTCTTCGTCGCCATCGGTCGGCCTTCGGGCGACGCCGACGCCTTCTCCTATATGTACGTGGGGAACTCGTTCTTCATCTTCGTCGCCACGGTCCTGTTCGGGACGTTCCAGGTGATCCAGTCCGACCGCGAATGGTACCAGACGATTCGGTACATCTACATCTCCCCGATCTCGTACTACGTGTACATCCTAGGCCGCGCGGCCTCGAAGATCGCCGTCGCCGTGTTTGCCGTCGCGATCACTCTCCTCTTCGGCGCGATGTTCCTCGGGGTGCGGTTGCACTTAGCTCTCGCCGATGTCCCGCTGTTTCTCGTGAGCACGGTCCTCGGGCTCGCCGTCCTGTTGGCGATCGGGATCTGCCTCGGTGGGATCTCGTTCCTGACGGCGAAGCACACCCACGGACTGGCGGAGGGCATCCCGGGATTATTCTACGTGTTCTGCGGGGTCCTGTTCCCCCTCTCCGTCCTGCCGAGCTGGGGCCAGGCCGTCGGCCGGGCCATCCCTCTGACGTATTGGTTCGACATTACGCGACGGCTCATCGCCCCGACGGTGACGGTGAACACGACCTTGAGTGGATTCGACCCGCTGACGATCCTGCTCTTCCTGATCGTATCTTCCATCGGCTTCTTCCTCCTGAGCGTCCTCATCTACAAGGTCGGCGAGTACTTTGCCCGGAAGGCCGGGAAAATCGACATGACGACATCCTATTGAGTCGGCGTCCTCGAGGCGCGTCTCGTGCGTTGCTCCCGCGTGTACGGGAAACGTTGGATGGCTCCGCAGGCGGTACACGTGACGACGATCCTCCCTCGGCCGACGCGGACGCGGGCGCTGACCGACGGCAGCAGGAACGCGAAGCACTTCTTGCAGAAGGACCGTTTGAATGGCGCGGGCACGCGGACGTTGTACCGCATCCCGATCCGCCGCGCGAGTTCCACATATCGTCGAGCCCGGCCGGGATGGCGGCGCAGGGCCTCCGACTCCGCGAGCCGAAAGAGCGTCACCATGCGCTCGCCGGCGATCCGGCGCTCCATGCCGCGGTGCCGGCGCTTCACCATGTCGTCGCGCAGCCGAGTCCTCGCATAAAATCCTTCGCGGCGACGAACCTTTAACTACGCTCGGCCCGCTTACTCACGGGGAGACCATGCGGGAGCGCGTGAAGCGGATTTTCCGGAACGTGAACGACGGCCTGGACCTCATCCTGTTCATGAACGCCGTCGATCCGCACATCGACATGTCGTTCTTCTACGCGACCGGGATCACGGACGGCCTGTTCGAAGGATGCGGGGCCTGGCTGGCCCCGGACGGCGGGCTCAAGATCACCACCTCCGCCCTGGAAGAAGAGGCCGCGAAGAAGAGCGGCCTGCCGCTCGAGGTCTTCCGGACCCGGGATGAGAACGCGAAGCTGATCAAGAAGAACCTGAAGGGGCACCGCAAGATCGGCGTGAACGCGAGCGAGCTCACCTATGCCACGTTCCAGCGGCTCCAAAAACTCGCGCCCCCCTCTGTGAGGTTCGTCGACATCTCTTCGGCCGTGACGAAGACGCGACTCGTGAAGGACGCCCAGGAGATCGAGCTGATCCAGCGGGCGTGCGACATTGCCTCTCGGGCGTTCGAGGAGACGCTCCCGTTCATCCGGACCGGCGTCACGGAATCGGAGGTAGCCTCCGAGCTCGTCTATCGGATGCAGAAGAACGGGGCGACCGCGCCGTCCTTCCGGACGATCGTCGGTTCAGGTCCGAACGGCGCAGAACCTCACTATTCGGCCGGGCCGAGGAAGATCGAACGCGGGGACATGATCGTGATCGACTTCGGGGCTCAATACCACATGTATTGCTCGGACATCACGCGCACCGTCGTGATCGGGCCTCCGTCCGCCGAGCAAAAGCGGATGCACGAGACGGTCGCGAAGGCCCAGGCCGCGGCCCTCGCGAAGATGAAGCCGGGGGCCCGCGGGAGTTCCGTCGACGCCGCCGCGCGGACGCTGATCGATCGGACGAAGTACAAGGGCCGGTTCATCCACGGACTCGGCCACTCCGTCGGGCTCGCGGTCCACGACCCGGGCACCGGGCTCAGCCCGGGGAGCGACCTCGTCCTTCGACCGAACATGGTCCTGACGGACGAGCCTGGCATCTACGTGCAGGGGTTCGGCGGCGTGCGGATCGAGGATGACGTCCTGGTGACGAAGGACGGGCCGCGGGTCCTCAGCACGGCACCACGCGAATTCCTCGAGTTGTGAGATTCAG
>VBLT01000089.1:24370-34387 GCA_005878615.1 Methanobacteriota archaeon | reverse complement strand
CGGTCATTCCCGCGCGATCCGCGGGTGGCCGCTACCGGAATTTCGTCGCTAGTGTGACGGATCCAGACGCAATGCGAAGGACTCTCTCGTCGGCCGACATCATCGTGCACCTAGCAGCGATTGCCGATCCACGCGCGTGCCGCGACAATCCGGAGCGGGCATGGGAGGTCAACGTGCAGGGGACGAAAAACGTCTTGGACGCCTCCCCCGAGGGGGCCCGTTTCGTGTTCGTGTCCACCGCCGCCGTCTACGGTTGCGCCCAGTATCTCCCGATTGACGAAGGTCACCCGCTGCTCGGGTCGGACACGTATGCGCGGACGAAGAAGGCGGCGGAGGAGGCATGCATCGAACATGCCTCCCGACTGCACATGACCATCGTTCGGAATTTCAACACCTACGGTCCGGGGCAGGCGTCCACGTACCTCATCCCCCAGATTGTTTGCCAGGGTCTCCGCGAGTCGAGGATCGAAGTGTGGAATCGGGAACCCGTTCGAGACTTTTCCTACGTTGACGACACCGTCGAAGCCCTCACTCGCCTCACCCTGCTGGACGGGACGGCGCCACTCATGCTGAACCTGGGTTCCGGCGAAGGACATTCCGTCGGCGAAGTAGTTGACATCATCTCCCGCAGTTTGGGAAGGATCCCCACGACCTGCTTGGACAAGCCTGTCACGGGGAGCCCCTCGCTCGTTGCGAACACGACGCGTGCACGCGCTCTGCTTGATTGGCGAGGGGCGGTCGATCTCAACGAGGGCATTCAGCGGACGCTGAGATGGTACCGACTTCGAGCGACGTGAGCCCGGAGGGGCCGGATGCGGGTCCTCACCGTGGTCCCACTTCCCCCTGGACCTCGTGGTGGCATCGAAGACTATGTCGCAAACGTCTTTCGGGCCCTTCGGGGTAGAGCGACTCTCGACGTCGTGGCGCCTTCGGAACCTGTCCGGCGCCCCGCGACCTCCGTCGACGAATATGCCGCTTCCCTTCATCGGGTCCGGGCAAGACCGTTGTTTCGCCGGTTAATCCCGGTTGGACGGACGGCGCGAAGAGAAGTCGAGTCCCTCGTCGGGACGGCGGATGTCGTTCACGTGCACATGCCCTCACCGAGGCTCGAGGCCTGGGCGGCGATGGCTTGTGTCCGCGGCCGGGTGCCCCTCGTCGCAACCTACCACATGGATGCACTGTACGACGGTGGTCGCTTCGACGCCCGAAGTGGCATGGCCGGCAGACTGGTCGAATCGCTCTACGACGCGCGATCCGCGCGCCCGACCCTTTCGCGGGCACAAATCATCGTGACCAATTCCCGAGGGTATGCCCAGGAGAGCCGACTCCTCCCATCTTTTCTCGGCAAGATACGTGCCATTCACCAAGGTGTGAGCCCGGACCACACCGTCTCGAAGGACGGCGGCGTCCACATCCGCCAGGAGCTGACAAACGGGAAGACGCGTCTTGTCACGTTCCTCGGCCGGCTCGTGCCGTACAAGGGGCTCCATGTCATGGTCGAAGCGGCCAAGAGTTTCAGCGGGAAAACGGTGACCTTCGCGGTCGGGGGGAAAGGGCCCTTAAGGAGCCCGCTGGAATCAGAAGTCGATCGTCTGGGGCTCCGAGAGATGTTTCGCTTCCTCGGCTTCATCCCGGATGGATCCGTTGGAGACTTGCTGCGGGCCTCCGACGTGGTCGTGTGTCCTTCCATTTCGTTGGCCGAATCCACCCCCATCGTCCTCCTTGAGGCCCTCGCGTGCGGCACGCCCGTCGTCGGGACCCGTCTCGGCGGAAGCGAAGAGACGCTACCGGACGATGGAGTCTCGGGTCGGCTTGTGGCCCCTCGCGATCCCCGCGCGCTCTCGGAGGCGATCCAGCAGCTGCTCGATGCGAATATGTGGGCACCGAACCGTCGATCACTGTGCCTGCGAACCTGGGACGACGTCGCGACGGAGTACCTTCGGCTTTACGAGGAGGTCCTGTCTTCGTGATGGTCGGGCCGCTCGGAAAAACGAAGGAGCATCCGGTGGTAGTCGTAGGCGTATCCCCGGTACCGGTCGCCTCGCGGAACGGTCTCCACGATCACGAACCCTTGACCTTCATAGAGTCTGCGCGCCCGATCGTTGTCGGCTTGCACGGTCAGCTCGACCTCCTGCAGTCCCATGTGTTCCGCTTCTCTCAACACGGACTCCGTCAGTCGGCTTCCGACGCCACGGCCCTCAGAGCCGGGAACCACGAAAACGCCAAAGGTTCCAGGTCGGGTCATCTTGCGAACGAGGACGAATGCGAATCCCGAGATCGACGACTCGGTCCGCGCGACCGCCGCGATGAGGAAGGGAGCGATTCGGAGGGTGCGGAGGACTCGCAGGCCGAGGGGCCGGGCGGAGACCCGAAGCAGGAGGCGGCCGGCAATTCCTCGGGGCGACAGGGCCTCCGATCCGAGGAACCCGGGGTGGAAGTGTCGTTTCCCGGCGTCGCCGAGCCTGTTGTAGGCCGCGTGGATTTCTCGAATGTCTGTCGGACGGACTGCTGTAATGCGAATCGACTCCTCCCCGAGCCGCGGCATCGGAACGAGCAAATGAAAACGCTATCTCTTAAGGACTGTTGATTGCCCATGAGGATTGCATTCTTCCACCACTCCTTGATCGTGGGCAGCGGAATCGACACCGGGCTGTACGAACTCGCTCGACGCATCGGGAAGGTGCACGACGTGACGGTCGTGACGTTTAAGTCGGATTATGAATCGATCGAACCTGCCGCGTTGGAGATTTTGCCGACGGCCCTCGTCCCGCCGGAAGGCATGGGGCGGTACGGAGTCGTCGACCTCCGGGCTTGGGCGATGGCGCGCCGAATTCTGAGAAGGCAGGACGTCGTGAACGTGCATACCTATCCGGCGAACCTCCTCGCCTACCGCATTCCGGATGTCTACCACGTCGCGACCGCCTGGGGTTCCGTGGACCCGGGTTTGTTCCCGACCTTTCCGCAACGGATGTACATACGGATTGCAACGTGGGCCGAGGCGTCCTACGCCAGATCGGCGGACCTCGTGATTGCCCCCTGCCGTTTCACAGCGCGATGGGTCATCGAACGATTCGGGGTCGTACCGGAAACGATGTATCTCGATGGAATCAACTTCGACGTGTTCGATCGGGCGCGTGTCGATCCTGCCCCAATCGTGGAGCGGTATCCGATCCTCCGTCCGGGACCCCTCCTCCTCTTCGTCGGTCGGATGACACCTTCGCGGAATCTTGAGACGTTGATCGAGGCATTCGCAATAGTCCGGGAACGGTTCCCGACGGCGGTCCTTGGGATCGTCGGCAAGGAGAGCGACCCGGTCTATGCTCGGCATCTTCGAGATCTTGCAGCCCGCAAGAACCTCTCCGCCGCGGTGCTTTTCACGGGAGTCGTTCCCTGGGATGAATTGGCGCAGCTGTACAGCGCCTGTACGGTTTATGTATCCCCGTCGCTCTGGGAAGGCTTCCTGCGTGCGGAAGCCTTTGCGATGTCTAAACCGATGGTTGCGTTCGACGTCGCAGCTAATCCGGACACAATCGAGGATGGACGAAATGGGCTTCTCGTTCGCGGACGGAGGCCGACGGACCTCGCAGCCGCGATTTGCTGCCTCCTTAACGAACCGGCGATGGCTAGAAGCATGGGAGAGAACGGGTATGCCTGGGCTCGGGAATATCTGGACTTCGGCAAGATCGCGGACCGGTTCGCGGGCCTCCTCGAGTCTCGGGTGTTAGGGCGATGACATCCCGTTGGCCTTTCAATCGGCTCCACGCCAACCCGTGGGACCTTGCTTCCTTGGCCGCGGCTGCTGTCCCCGCCCTGTTCATCGCCGCGATGTTCCTGACCAGTCCGATCGTCCCCCCCGGCGCCGATTCGGCGCACCACGCGACCTTCGCAAAGGACATCCTCGAGTCGCAGCGAGCCTTTGTGGCGTATTCCCAGTTCCCGGCGGGAGGGCCCATGTTCGAGTATCCGTCGCTCTTCGACCTATCCGTGGCATTATTGGTTGCCGGGTCGGGCGCGGATCTCCTCTTGATAGTCGAGGTGTACGTCGTAATCCTCGCCGTCCTGTCGCCGATTGTCATGTGGCGCTTCTTGCGTCGATTCTTTGGTGGCGGGTCGAGGGACGCGTTCATTGCGGTCGCCTTTGTCGCGCTCAACTGGTTTGTCCTGGCAAAGACGGTCAGGGACGGATCCTACGGTGAGCTCCTGGCCGCTGGGGTCATGTTCCCTTTGTGGCTTTCCTTCATCTGGGACCGGCGAGACCTCTTGGCCGCCGGGACGTTGTTTGCGATTGTCCTGACACACAACTTAACGGCGCTCCTTGCGTTCGGAACGTTTGTAGCGCTCCTTCTCTACTATGCGCTTGAGCGTCGATGGACTCGAATTCGTCGGACCGTCATAGCCCATGGGGCTACCCTCGGCATCACCGCCATTATCGTGTGGCCCGTCTACGCATCGTACTTATTCCCGGTGACAAGCGGAATTGCCGGAGGGTTCCCTGTCATTGACCTCTTCTCCTACATGGTCATCATCAGCCCCGTGTTGTTCGTGATCGGAGGCCTGGGCCTTGGCTTGCTCGTCCGCAGGAGCCCTGGGCAGTTCGCGGGCCTCTGGGCCGCCGCTTTCGCCGCCCTCTCGCGGACGAGTTTCGCCTCGGAACGTATCGCTCGAGAGATGAGCATCCCCTTCGCAGTCGGTGCGGCCGGCCTCGTCATCGGTCTCGTCGGCGCGCAGAGGACCGGGCGGATCGACCGACGAGCGAGACGAGTTCTGCCCTTGGCCGTCGTCGTGGTTCTGACGGCGGCCAACGGACTTTGGGGACTCGCTTCGAACACGGATCCAGCCGCGCTCCACTATCTGGAACCATACCAGCTAGAAGCCTACCGCTGGCTCTCCAGCCATTCAAATTCATCCGAAGCCGTGTTGGCTTTGGCGAGCGTCGATCCCTTCCTGTCGGTTTTCGTTCCCAACGACGTATTCCCGGTTGTCAACCTGCACCAAGCGGACCGGCTCTCGAAACCCGACAGAGACATGGATATCGCTCTCGTCCAGGCGCTGTTCAATTACACCGACACCGGACTTCGCGGCGTCTTCTCTGCGAACCGGATTCATTGGGTCGTCCTCTCAAGTCCCTTTCCATCGCCCACTTGGATCGCGCCGGAAGACATCCCGTTCATCCAGCAAGCCTGGGACTTGCGCCTCGATTCCGATCCGGGATACATGCTTCAATACTCGGTGACCGACGTACACGGCGGCGCAACTCGGGTCTTCGAAATCATCTCGTCCGGAGGAGCGGGCCCTTGACCGATGGCGCAGCAGCCCTCCTCACCGCCGTGGACTTCGTCGCCCCGGCCGTCGTAATTTGGTTGTTCGTCCTTCGACGGTCCGAGTCCCTCCTGTCGTCCTCCCTTGCGATCGCCGGTCTGAGTGCGTTTCTCGTTCCATCCCTCACTTTCCTGCTAAACCGCACGATTGGCTATCCGCTCGATCGGCTGGGTCTGACCGGTCTTGCCGCGGTCCTGGTCCTCGGCTCGATCGCATGGAGCAAGGTGATCCTCCCTCGTTTGGGGCCGCTCAGGAAATTTGCGCTTCGGATCGGCGAAATCGTTGGAGGCCCGACGCCCCTGGACGCGAATGGACGGACTAGACAGCCCCAGGAAACCAGCACCGCGTCGTCACACGATGACACTATCCTCAAATAGGCTAGGCCAAATCGCTCGCCTCATGTGTCGGATGATGGGGGTTGTGAGCCAAGGGCCGGTCTACTACGATCTGTTCGAGGAGTTCGCCGACTTGGCGACCCAGGGGATGTGCCCGATCGGGGCCCCAGATGAGAGGGGCCACAAGGACGGCTGGGGCCTGGCGTGCTTCCAGAATGGCGAGCTGAAGGTCCACATGCGAGACGCCGGATCCGCGGCCGAGGCGTCGAAGTACTACGGCACGGCCTGGAAGATCGCCAAACTGAACATCGAGCGGTCCGCGAGCCAGTCCTTGATCGTCATGGGGCATCTGCGTCGAGCGAGTTCTTCGGGCTCGGTGGCTCAGAAGTTCGCGCATCCATTCGTGACCGAGCGAGATGGGGTCACGTGGGCCTTCCAGCACAACGGGTCCCTCGTCAAGGAGTCCACCGGAGAGGAGAAAATCGACTCGCAGATTCTCTTCGATCTGGTCTTGGACTCGCTCCGTGGTCGCACTCACCAGGACGTTGCCAAGGCGACCCTCGCCGCAAGGAAAACCGCGATCAAAGAGTACGAGGGATTCACGAGTCTGAACTTCATGCTCTCGGACGGGGAAGTCCTCCACCTCTACCGCGACTTCGAGGCGAACGGACAATACTACACGTTGTACATGGACAACTTCGGGGAGATGATTGTCGGGGCCTCGGAGCCCATCCTTGCGATGCAAGCGGAGCCGATTCCACGGGGAGTCCTTCACACAGTTCCATCAAATCTCCACGTCCAGCGCACGACAATCGCCTAGGCATCTGCCTCTGCTTAGGCGGTCTCAGGAGTCCCGATTCGCCGTCCCCTCGCCCCGGCTCTCTGGGCGCATCCGGGATTGCGCGATGCATCTGGACCGGAGCCTGCCCACGAGGTGTAGGAAGTCCAAAATACTCTGCGCGTCGAGCTTGCTCTCGCCATTCTGACGATTCCGAAATCGGTACGGGACTTCCTTCACGACCGGGCGAGAGGACACCAAGATTTCCAGGAGCGGCTTGTTTCCCTCGCCAGTGATGCGGACTCCTTGTAGGCACGAGCGTCGCACGAGAAAAAACCCCGAAAGGGGATCTCGGTATCGGATGTGAAGGAGAGACCGAGCCAGAGCTGTCGCGGTCAAACTCACCATCCGACGGAAGACAGGCCACGATTCGATACTCCCTCCGGGGGCATACCGCGAGGCGACGACGCCGTCGACCCCGTCGAGCGACTCCACAAGGAGCGGGACCAGCCTTGCAGGGTGAGAGAGATCCGCATCCATGACGCACACAAGATCCCATCGGCAGAGGCGCAGGCCGTCCGCGATGGCGCCGCCCAGACTCCGCCTCCCGTTTCTGGTCAGAACCCGAAGGTCTAGGCCGAGTTCCCGTCCGAGAGCATCTGCAATCGACCCCGTGCTATCCGGAGAGTTGTCATCGACGAGGACGACCTCGAGAGGTCGCTGGAGCAAGGGCTGGAGGGATCCAAGTTCGAAAAGAAGCGTTGCGACGTTTTCCGCTTCGTTGAAGGTCGGTATCACGATGGAGAGCCCATCGGAACTCAAGAGTTAACGGGCCCCCCGAGGCGACAACCTCAAGGTATAACTATCTTGGTAGTAATTAGTCTTTTTGGGAAATTCTTCTGTCAATAATACCGTCCGCGACCGAGAGAGAGCCACAACCGGGGAGCGGCGTGCTCCGACTCACGCTTTATGACGTGCGCCGAAACGAGGCTCGAGAGATCTCACTTCGATTCGTTTCAGTTCGAGGGAGTCCGCATGTGCTCTATGCTGCGACCGCGCCCCCGGACTGGGCGACCCAGGCCAAGGAATCATCGTTCATCCACTGGAGCATTGGTTCACGCGAGGTCCTCGGGACCGCAAGGCTGGTCGACAATTCGACGGAACTTCGTGATGAGGTTCTGTCACTGTACGAATCTATCGTCGGTCCGGACACCGTTCGCAGATGGTTTGGGTCGGAGATCGGATGCATTGCCTTCGACGAGTCCCCCGAGGCCGTTCCGTACTATCGAGCGGTGGAAGCGATGTTCGATGAGTCCGCGCCGAAGTACGATCGGGCGGTCCTGACGAACCCCTTTGATCTCCATCTCCGTGCCGTCGCTCTCGAATCGCTCCGAAACCTCTACCGACCCGGGGACCGCATAATCGAGCTCGGCTGTGGGACAGGTCTCGAATCGATCCCCCTCGCAGAGGCAGGGATTCAGGTTGTGGCCCTCGACATTTCTTCAGGGATGCTGAACGAACTCGAGCGTAAGGCTGAGACCGCCGGTGTTCGGGACAGAATCGAGACCTATAGGGTTCCAATCAGTAAGATGGGAGAAATCGTGAGCGACCTCGGCCCTCATTCCTTCGATGGAGCGTTCTCGCACTTCGGAGCTTTGAATTGCGAACCCCACCTCGACAGGATTCCGCCTGTCCTTCGTCGCCTCGTGAAGCCCGCCGCCCGAATTTCTCTGGGAGTCTGGAATCGGACATGCCTTTCCGAGATGCTTTGGTATGGACTGGCGATGCGGCCCGGCCGCGCTCTTGCCCGACTCCAATCCTCGGTTCCGGTCGGCAGGTCGCGGTTCGGGGTTCCTGTCTTTCCCCATTCCCCTGGAGAAGTCGAGAGGATGTTTTCACCATTCTTTTCGTGGGAACGGACCGTCGGCATCTCCGTTGGCGTCCCCCCATACGACTTCGGTCGTCGCTTCGTATCACATCCAAAATTCGTCTCGTTTCTGAAGGCCTGCGATCGAACGATACGAGGTGTACCGTTCCTCCGGTGTCTCGGGGACTACTTCCTGCTCGAATTGAGAGCGCGATAACATGACCGTTGCCCGATCCATTGAGGCCTATTTCCGAGTTCGCCCGGGAACGTTCCCTGACGCGATTCGATTGTTTGCCGCCTATTGTATGGCAATGGTCCTTCGAGTGGCCGCCCCGGCGCGATTCAAGTCCGTCGGCCTCCTCCTCGCAGGAGCCAACAACGTGCATGTCCGAATTGACGGGGTCGAATTCGAGGTTCGACCTCGCACGAATGATCTCGACATTGTTTCACCGAAACACGAGCCTCTCACAACCTCGTGGTTTAGAGCGCAGGCCGATGACATTGTTGTCGATGTGGGCGCGCACATCGGCCGGTACTCGTTGCTTGCCGCGGCCAACGGGGCGACCGTCGTTGCGATCGAGCCCGACCCCGCAAACTTTCGGCTCCTTGAACGGAACGTGCAACTGAATCAGAAAGCGAACGTGGTTCTCATCCGCGAAGCCATCACGGCACGCGCACATGACCTCATCCTCACGACCGCGCCGCCGTCCAACACGGGCCTCTCTGCCGTGAGGGAGGACCCAGGTCCCGGGTTAGGGAATCTGTTAGAGGCGAATCAGGTCTTCGTCCGTGGAAGAACCCTAGATCAAGTCGTGCGGGAACACCGTTTGGAACGGATTGATTGGTTGAAGATTGATGTGGAGGGCCACGAGATCGCGGTCCTCGAGTCAGGAGCGGCCGCCCTCGAGATGACTCGTCATCTCATCTTGGAAGTGACCGATCACACCGCTGGGAAGTGCAGACGAATCGTCGAAAGCCACGGCTTCGCGCTTGTCTCGGTAGAAGACGGAAGTCCAGCACGCAATTGGTTGTTGACGAAAGAGGAATTTCCCGTTGGAGATGGTACTTGACGAACATTCTCAGCATCGGAATCTGCGCGCACAACGAAGCCCGTCAAATCTCGACGTTGCTCGACTCCTTGTTGACGGAAGAACTCCCCTCCGAATTCGTCATCGCGGAAATCATCGTGGTCGCGAGCGGTTGCACGGATGGCACTGACAGGATTGTGGAGGAGCGAGCCAAGAGCGATCCTCGTTTACTTCTGATTCGAGAAACGGAGAGACGGGGAAAGTCGTCAGCACTGAATGAGATCCTCAGCCGCCACCAGGGCGACATCTTAGTCCTCGTAAACGGAGACGCTCGACTCCTCCCGGGATCCCTCCGGAGTCTGGTCCAAGAGTTCAAAGGAGATGATCGGATTCAGCTCGCGTGCGGCTTTCCCACTCCCGATGCGTCGCCGAGTCCGATCGTCGATATGATTGAAGCGGTGTGGTGGCGCCTCCACAACCGGACATTGCAGGCGCTCTCCGATCGCGGCCTGGGCAACCACTGCTGCGATGAGCTCATGGCCATGCGCCGCGGTTTCGCCGATTCGATTCCCAGGAACCTTGTGAACGATGGAGCCTACTTCGGCGTCCTCGGTGCCATCCAGGGGATTACCGTGCGGTTCTGTCGCGACGCGATCGTCATCGTGGAGTCCCCGTCGAACCTCACCGGGC
>VBLT01000089.1:16926-24328 GCA_005878615.1 Methanobacteriota archaeon | reverse complement strand
GGTCCGGTCGGACCCGTTCCTGGCGGCGCGGATCGTGCTCTCTGAACTGTCTCACCGTCCCATCGAGGCCTTTGCCTTCCTGAGCCTCGCAGGGCCATTGGAATTGCTCTCCCACCTTCTCTCAATCGTCGATCGAAGCCGACGACCCGAAGCTCCGGCGGTCTGGCCCGTGGTGGGTTGATGGGCCGGCACCGACTCGAGTTCCTGACGACCCCTACCGGCCTCTTGTTGCTTGGCCTCCTCGTTCGAGAGGCATTCAGCTTCTGGACCGGGCATCCGTACGACTTCGAGCTCTGGATTCGTAATGGTTATTTCGTCTCTCAAGGGGCCAATCCCTATTCTGCTTTCTTGCCCCCTGTGCCGGGCCTTAGTTTTTCGTACCTTAACGAGAAGCTTCCGGGGGTCGGCTACCTCCCGGCGTGGCCTCTCGTGGTTGCGGGCCTCTATCGCCTATATTCGGTCCTTCCGGGCACGAATCGTTTTGTCCTCTACTTCCTGATCAAGCAGCCGTCAATACTGGGCGATGTGGTCCTCGGTTTTCTCGTGTTTCGGGCCATTTCACGGTGGGGAGGGGACCGGAGGACGGCGACCCTAGGCCTTCGATTTTGGATGACATTCCCCTACCCGATCCTCATTTCGGCCGTATGGGGTCAATTCGACGGAATCGTGGCCGCCCTGTTCTTTGCGTTTCTCCTTTCGACGCGCCGGGCTCGCGGCTACGTCTCTCTAGGTCTCGGGATTCTCCTAAAGTGGCTTCCGCTGATCTACGTACCGCTTTACGCCATTCGGGAGCGCGGACCACGGCGACTTCTGGTGGCATTCGCGGTTCTCGTACCGCTCCTGTTGACCGTGTCGATCATGGGCCTGATGGGTTGGGACTACCTCGGGATCACCGCGATGTCCCAGTCCGCAAGCCATGGCGGAGGGGGCGGCCTAACCTACGTAAACATCCTTCAAGCGCCTGCCCTCGCACCGCTCTTCGCGAGTCTCGGAGGATTCTACTTCTTGATGGGATACCTGTGGGTTCCCGCCACGGCGCTGGCCGGATTCGTGGCCCGCCGTCGCTTCTCGGAACCCTCCCCCGAAAACGTCGTCCAATCGTTGCTCCTCGTCACAACCGTCTTTTTTCTGACCCGGTGGGGCGTCTATGAACAGTATCTGGTTTACCTCCTCCCGCTATTTTACATCGATCTGGTTATCTGGCATCCGGGGCGCAGGTCACTCTGGGTCATCACCTGGATCCTCGGGCTCACGTATTTGCTTGTGAACAACGACTTGCTCGTGCGATTTTTCGGTCCAATTGACTCTCGGGCGGTCGACGTAGCCTACGCCTTCGACCAGTCGGACTTGGGAAGTATCCGCGTGTGGGCCCTGTACGTTATCGAAGCCCTGTTCACGATTCACCTTGTTCAGCTTGTTTGCACTTTCTTTAATCCGGTCAGGGATACGAGGCCATGGCTCATCCGACCGTTCATGCGGCTCCCGTTCATCTCGAGACGAATTCTCCCTGATGTTCCCGGCGACCCATAGGAGACACTATGCGGGTACTGCAGGTGACGCAGCGGTTCCCTCCCGCGATTGGAGGGGTCGAACAGCACGTTTACCACCTGTCTCAGGGCCTGAAAGAGGCAGGGATCGAGGTCGAGGTCCTGACCACCGACCTGATGCGGGATACTCCCTTCGAAAGGATGGATGGGGCGAACGATCCGTATCCGTTCCCTGTCACTCGAACGCGAGTTTGGAAACTCTTCGACGCTCCCCATGGGCTTGGATGCATTGCTCCTTCCATGCTCAAGGAGCTGGTGAAGAGCCCCGCGGACGTTGTCCATGCGCATGCATACGGGTACTTTCCCTCGTTCGCCGCGAGCGTCGGCACGGCTCTCGACCATTCGGTCCTCGTCATCACGCCCCACTCAGATGCCGGGAGACCATCATTGAGCAAGTCAATCTTCGACCGAATCGTTGCGCCGCTCACGGTTCGTCGGGCCATGCGCAAACGGGGTTGACCTCGGGGAGTTAGACGGGCTAAAAGGACAGCGGAAGGGAGATCGGCTACGAGGGATCTTCGTCGGCCGGCTCGATCCGGATCAGAAGGGCCTCACGACGCTGTTCCAAGCCCTCGCACTCCTTCCTTCCGATTTGCCACTCGGGGTGCGTCTGATTGGCGAAGATTGGGGAGCGACCGAGATCCTTCGATCGTTGGCCGAGCGGCTAGGAATCAGGGACAAGGTGGCATTTGTCGGAAGGGTCGACCGAGGAGTGCTCGTTAACGAATACCGGGATGCTGACTTCTTGGTCCTGCCGTCTTTGTTTGAGCCTTTCGGCATCGTCCTGTTGGAGGCGATGGCCACGGGATTGCCGGTCGTCGCTTCGCGAGTGGGAGGGATTCCCGAGATTGTCGAACAAGGGCGGACCGGTATCCTTGTCGAGCCGGGGAACGCGCGGGCGCTTGCCGACGCATTGACAGAGATCTGCCACGACGAAAATCTTCGGATCGCAATGGGAGCGGAGGCACGGGTCCGAGCTGCAGCCTTTGATTGGAAGACGATAACCCCTCGAATTCTGTCAGTCTATCACCAAGCGATGGAGGAGCGGTAAGAGTTGGGCATCCAAGCAATTCGCGTTCCGATCGTTGCTTTCGTCCTTTCCGTCTCTCTCATCGCGGTTGCTTTCGTCGCGGTGAACTTTGCTGCGCCGCGGCCGGAATCGAGCGTAGATGTCGCGGGAACCACACCGATTCGACATGTGTTCGTGATCATGAAGGAGAACCATGCCTTCGACAACTATTTCGGAACGTTCCCGGGAGCCGACGGGATCCCACCAAACGTAGCGCTTTCTGATGGGCGTGGCGGCTCAATCTCACCTCATCATCTTACGACTTCCTGGACGCCGGACTTGCCTCACAGTCGCGAGGCAATGCTTCAATCCTACAACGGAGGAAGGAATGACGGATTCGTTCTTGCCGCAGAGACCGCCGCCCACGGCCTAGGGTCCTTCGCGATGGGTTACTACGACAGGCGACAGATCGGTGGGTATTGGGATTTGGCGGACAACTATACTCTGGCGGACCGCTACTTCCAGTCGATGTTCGGGCCCACAATCCCGAACCGACTGTATTCGTTCGCCGGCCACGCCGGTGGGCTCACCACCAACATGATTGGAGGAAGCGGGTTGGACTTGCCAACGATTTTCGATCAGCTGGAGACGCGCGGGATTTCATGGAAGTACTACTCCTCAGTCATCCCGTTCTACCCCCCGATACCCCTGAATTTTCCGCATATCCGGAACAATCAGGGAATGGCATCCAAAGTCGTGGCGATGAATCAACTCCTCCCCGACGTTGTGCGGGGGGTTTCCCCTCAGGTTGTGTTCGTCGACACGGAGTTCGATCCAGACATTAGTGAACACCCGGTAGCCAGCGTGACAACCGGCGAAGAGTGGACGATGCAGATTGTCGGCGCGATCATGGCGAGTCCTCAGTGGTCAAGCACCGCCATCTTCCTTGTTTGGGACGAGTCGGGCGGATTCTACGACCATGTGGCGCCCCCGCAGGTCGACAACTGGGGCTATGGTTTCCGGGTCCCGCTGCTCCTCATTTCTCCCTTTGCAAAGCGTGGATGGATTGACCACACTTTGATGGACCACACATCGCTGATGCGTTTTATCGCAGACAATTGGAACATGCCATACCTTACGGATCGCGAAGCCCAAGCCGGGAGCCCTACGAATGCGTTCGTGTTTGATCACAGCGGATCGGCTAACAAATTTGTGCCGCTGCCGCTCGCATATGCTCAAGTTACGAATGAGTTGATGGAGCCGGCTCCTTTGGCTCGCGACTCACTTCTGAGCTGCCAAGTCGAGGACCCGTAGTAACAGTAGAAGTATGCAGAATGACCTCGTTCAAGATCGATTCGACCGGAACTCGACCAGACCTCGAGCCGAGCTCTCGTTTGACTGAAACGCTTTCCGTCGTCATTACAGCTTGGCGGAGGCAACAATTCTTAGCCGAGGCACTCGGCTCCGTGCTATCAGACTCGGGATTGCCAGTGGAGGTCGTGGTCGTGGCGGATTTTGTCAACCAGGACCTCGAACGACAGGTTCGCGGGAGGGGCGGAAAGTGGATTCTCTCTCATGAACGCGGACTCGGTGCCATGACGGCCGAGGGCGTGCGATCTGCCAGCGGTTCCCTCATCGCATTCCTCGATGACGACGATCTTTTTGATCCTCATCGGCTTGACTATGTTCGATCCGTGTTCTACGAGGATGCCGACCTCGGATTCTTTCACAATGGTCACATCAAATTTGGCCACGGCGACCTCCCGCCATTTCGGTCAACAACGTTAGGATCACCACGCCTACGGATCCCTCCCTCTCGTCGGACCGAATCGGATTGCGAATCCATTTGGACCGATGGGGCCGGTTATAACGGAAGCTCAATTGTGATGCGTCGCACCGTTCTTGAGCCTCACCTCCGAGAGCTTGCAGAAATCCGACGAGGTGTCCCACCTTACCTGTTCTATCGTGCGTGGTGCTCGCCAACGGCCTTGGTAATGGATTCGTTACCCCTGACTGCTGTCCGAATGCACGACTCGAACATGACACCCACGCTTTTTCAAGGGAGAAGGGCTCGGTTCCGACGACTCGCTTCCATCGGCATTGACTTGTCCGTCGACGCGGAAAGAATCTTAGGCTTCCTTCCACACGATTGCTGGTCGGTGCCACTTCGTCAGATGTCTTCCATGGGGGAGATTCTGGCCGTCGCTACCGACGCGGAAAGGTCTTCCCGTCATCTGCCTTCCGCTGCCCTTGAACTCATTCGTCGTCGACGCATTTGGCTTCCGCGCTGGCCCCTGATCTCCCTCGCCTTGATTGGTGCCATTTGGCCTCGCGGGGCCAGGATACTTTTCAAGCGCCTCATCTGGCGCGGTGGTGAAAATGGGATCGAATCGTCTTAGTTCGGCAAGTCGAGATCGACTGTCCACCCGAATCGTCCACGGACCCATCCTAAAGTCCCAGTTCGTACGAGCAATGGACTGGATTGCCAAAATCAATCCGGACCTCTCTTATGCTCTTCGGAGCGGTTTCAGGGGGATGGCGTTCCGATTTCGCTCGAATATAGGACCCCCTCCCGTGCGGCTGCGTGACGATATCGGGACCTATTCGCACTTGTTCGCCCGCGCCTCGCAAAATTTCTCGGAGGTTCTGACTCCATACCAGTCCGAAATCAGGTGGCCTCGTGGCCGGATTTTCAACAACTTGTTCGAGTCCGTCGATGCGGAACTATATTACTCCATGATTCGCTTCTTTAGAACCGCTCGAATCATCGAAGTGGGTTCCGGGAACTCCACGTGGTTTGCTGTCGATGCACTGAGGGAGAATGGTAAGGGGACCATCATATCCATCGATCCCAAGCCGCGTATCGCCTTGCCCCGAAGGGTTCAGGTTTTGAAACAGCCCGTCGAGGAAGTCGATCTCTCGATCTTTCACAAGCTCGCCGCGAACGATATTCTGTTCGTCGACGCATCACACACAGATCAAGAAGCCCGGTACGCGACGGATTGCATCTACCCACTCCTTGAACCGGGAGTTTTGATTCACCACCATGACATTTCCTTTCCCTATCTTGCTTTTGCGTCTGTCGTGCGAGACCTGGGTGAATCGTCCGAAGAGGCAGTGATTCTGAACTTTCTCGCCAGCCACCAGGAGGCGTACGAAATCTTCACGGCCTCCGCGTTCGTTGGCTATGAAGATCCGGTGATGGTAGGGCGCTTGGTTCCGAGCAGTCGGTATGCGAGAAGGAGCAACCAAAGCTCTCTCTGGATTAGCAAGCTTCCACGGCCGTCATGATCGACGCCCTTTGGTTCGGAGCACCATCCTTACGGCAACCACGCCGACGACAGTCAGGACGCCCGCGACAGCCAAGGCCACTGGCACGAGGTTAGGTGTGGTGGAAGGTATCCCGCCGGTGTACTGCCACGTGTCTGCGAGAAGTCCCGTATCCGCCAACCCGCCAAAGATGACCAAGGCCTGCTTAACAGGATCAAACCCTCCGACAGCCGCAAAGCGGGCTGGAGGCGAAACCTGCGGGGAAAGGTCCAGCCAGGTGTCTTTCGAAAGGTCGAATGCCCACAAGTCGTTGAGAATGATGCGCTCCCCAAAGCCCGAGGTGAGCAAGGCGCGCCCTGCGGTCTGGTCGACTGCGAAGACCGGGTAGTCACGGGCACTCGGTCCTGTGGAATGATCCAAATGGGTCCAGACATCGGTGCCCCAACGGTAAGACCATGTGTCCGAGAGATGGTGGAATGTGTAGTTGGGTCCGCTGAAATCGTTTCCTCCAAAGATGATGAAGCGATCCTGGCTTTCGACGTAGATCATTCGCCCATCCGCTCGAGGGGACGGAGAAACCGAGGCAGGCCGTGACGACCATGTGTTGTTGACAACTGAGTAGTACCAGTTGTCACTGAGGTACGTCGTTCCGTTGAACCCTCCGAAGAGGAAGACCACGTCTGCTAGAGGATCGTACGCAACCTGTGAGTCTGATCGGGCGGAGGGCGAACGGGCAGGTTGGACCTCCGACCAGATGTGATTCGTCAAAGAGAACATCCAGGTATCCCCGAGTCGGGTGTACGTACCGTCCGCATTTTCGTGCCATCCGCCGAAGAGGACGAAGATGTCCGAGACGCCATCGTATACGAACATTGCATCGCCGCGACCCGGTGGGCTGACGGCAGGTTGAACACTGACCCAAGTCAGATTTCGGGGGTCGTAGATCCAAGTTCCGTTCAGCCCTTCTCGCCCGTCCCAGCCGCCAAATAGCACAAACCGTTCCGACTTTGTGCTGTAAGCCATCATTGCCCCAGCCATGCGCGGCGGTGAGACGGCGGAAGTGACGTCCGTCCAACCGAACGCGATGTCGGATGGGAGCGATGAGAGCGGGACGCTCAAGATCAGGCAACATTGGATCGAGGTGACGATTGCAAGGGTTGCGAAGCACGGGGCGACCTTGCTCGGTTGGTCTGGTTCCAAACTAGAGCCCGCCTCGGCCATAGATCTTCTCGATGAGCTTCAGGGTCCTCTGGATGTCATAGCCTGCCTTCGCCACGATTCGGTCTTTGGTCACGATCCTTCTCACTCCGACGAAAGGTTTTGATAGGAAAACCAAATAGGAATATGTCTTCGTGGTCAATGAAAGGAGCAGTCCATTACGCTCGGCCAGGACTTTGATCGTATGATTTTCGGAGATAACCTTGTCGAGAGTTTCGCTTTTCATGGAGATTTGAAGGCCTCTTTGTACGTGTCGCGCAGCCGCTCGTACTTCTCCGACTCGTAGGCGAAGAAACCGTGCTGGATGACGGTGCGAAATCGGGCGGTCGGGTTTCTGGCCCGCAAGAGGCGTTTGTTC
>VBLT01000089.1:0-16904 GCA_005878615.1 Methanobacteriota archaeon | reverse complement strand
GACGTTCGACCTTCGTCGCCTCTCCGACCTCCGTGCTGAGGGCCATCCGGTAGAGCTCCGGAAAAACCTGCTTCATCCAAGAGGCGGAACAAAGAAGCTCCTGGTGGAAGAGGGTTCCCTCGAGGACCCGAAGGCTGAGCGCCTCTCGTGCGAAGAGGGGATCCTGTGGAGTCCGGAAGGCATCTCGGCACTCGTTCTCCTCGATGACTCGATTGAAGCAGAAGACGGGCCAATTCGGATGGACACGATGTCCCAATCTCGCGCCGAGCACCGCGATGAGGAGGGTGATCCAGGCGCGATTTGGGCCGGTCACCACGAAGAAGTCGATGTCGTTGTTCGGATTGGTCCCTCCAAAGGCCATCGATCCCGAAATGGCCACCAGACGAAGCCAAGGGCACAATCTTGCCAATCGACGTCCAAAGACCTGAGCAATGCGAACGCGTTGCTCGGTGAGGATGGCTTGCTGCCGACGTCGGTTGGGTTGAGCGGCGGTCCTCCATCCCAGTTCGCCCCTCTCCATGACCAGATCGGTCCGCAGGATCGGGTCATTCCCCACAAACGATTCGAGGTCCTCGGCGGAATGGAAGGTTCCAATCGGGAGGAGTTGCAGGACCTCTGCGCTCGTGATAGCGCTCTCATGGCTTGAGGCAATTGAGGCGAGGGCTATGATTTTTCGGCGGATGACCGCGGTGGTGGGAACGGATTTTTCGTCCTCGATCGAGAGATGCTGCGAGATCTGGGCCCGGGCATCCACGGCCGGCGCACGAACCGAGGAGCCAGGTTGTCGACGAAACTTCAATTCCTGGGACGTGTCGCCGCCTCCCACTCCCGAAGGATTACTATTTAAATAGTATTAAGCCTTTGCCCCGTCTACGTCGCGCGATCCCAAGAGATCGGACAGGAGGAGCAATCGGTTTACGCGCTCCTGTAAGGGAGGATATCGCCTAAAGACTCCCCTCGCCGGGCCAAGGATGCTCAATCCCCACGAGGCCTTTTGCGGCACCCCGCGGCTCGCGATTTTCAAGAGCGCAGAGGCCAGGGCCGCCGGCCTCCCGCTCGACCTTGCCCCCATCTCGTCCGCCAGGTATTCTCGTTCTCGATGGACCGCCGGGTCGAAGAACTTGCTGAAGGGATCGAAGAAGAGGATCCGAGACAAGACCCGGGAGAACACCTTGAATTCCGCATCGTGATGTTTGAGGTGCATGACCTCATGCGCGATGACGGTCTCCGCCTCATCTCGTTCGAGCAGGGACACCATGCCCCGCGATACCAGGATGGTGCGATCGGTCCCGCCGATGGCCATGGCCAACGGCTCCTCCGAATCCACCATCCGCACTTCGACGTGCCCCACGCCCTCGAACTCCGCCAGGAGGTCGACGTATTTCTGGAGCCACTTCTCGCTTTCCGCGAGGCCCCCCACCGCAACGGGCACGCCGTTCCTCGCATAGGCGACCATCCGTGCTTGGGAGACGCAGAGGACGAGGCTGACCGCGATGAAGACCCAGAAGAAGATCGAAAGGGCGTAGAGGCCCGTGAGCAGACTGACTCGGAGCTTCGCATTGCGGGCGTTCGTGAGGAAGACGTACAGGAGCGTGCCAATGGACGCCCCGCAGACCGCGAGCACGGTCAAGGGAAACGGCGAAAGCCAGTAATGCTGGAGGGCCTCGCCGATGACTTCGACCAGGCTAGGCATCCCGCTTCTCCCTCGACCGCCTCTTCTCGACCTGGGACCGAAGGGAGGCCGCTTCCTCGTCCGTCAGGGAGCCGGGGTTCGCGAGGACGTACGACACCGCCGCTCCGCCGAACGTCTCGACGACTCGGTCGATCATCGACGCCATCGTCTTCCGATAGGCCCGGCCCTCCTTGAGGCGATAGAAGACCTTCTTCTCGCTGGCCTTGCGCATCGCGATGAGATCCTTGTCGACGAGTCGGTACAAGGTCGTCGTCACACTCGTGTAAGCGACGTCCCGGGACTTGCGGACTTCCTCGTAGATCGTGCCCGACGTCGCCGAGCCGAGGCCCCGGACGGCCCTCAAGACGGCGAGTTCTAGCTCTCCGAGTTCCATGCAGACTACTATATGGATAGTAATCTAGTTAAAACTTGTCGGTTTCGGTCCGAGTTCCGAGCCGCGAATCGCTAGGCGAGGGCCGAGGCCTGGGTCGCGGTTTCCGAGAATCGCTTCGCGAGGATGTCCAACGCCGCGACGAGGACCGCTTTGGTGCTGAGGGATCCGTCCGTCTCGAACTCCATCACGATCCGCGTAGGATCGTTGCCGGCCTTGACGGACTCGACCTTGTACAGGTCCATGAACTTCTTGCAGGTCTTGCAGTCGCTCGCGAGCTCGAGGGTCTCCTCCTCTTCCGTGGCGGTCGATTGCATGTGGCTCTCGCAGAAGGGGACTTCGGGATCCAAGGCATCCAAGGTCTTCGTCCCGGCCTTGAGGATCGGATAGTACCGATAGCCGACGCCGTGCGTCGACTGCCACTTCGCGTGGTCCTTCCCGTCTCCCAAGATCGCCGTCGCGTAGACGAGCATCGCCTGTCCGTCGCCGAGCTTGACGATCGGGATCTTCTGGTCCGCCGGACGGAGCTTCGCGTCCCCGATCGGCTCGAGGTCCGCCGAGGTGACCAGGCCCGGCCCACGCTTGTTGACGGAATAGATGATCGTGCAGTTCGGGCAGCCCTCGCCGTGGCAGTTCGGACAACCCTCCCGGCGGTTGTACAGCCCGAGGTCCGTCGGGATGGGGATCAGGCCGAGGCGGTGGGCGATCATCTCGTCGAAGAGGGGGCTGACGCTCTCGTATTCCTTGCCGTCCTCCGCGCGGATCGGCCCCAGGTGGAACTCGACGTCCTCGATCGCCATCTTCGGGACGTCCGCCACGAGGACCCGTCGCAGGGCGTTCGCGTAGGCCGGCTCCGTCTCCTCGATCAGCAGCCGCATGGCCTCCGGCGCCGCCGAAAGGACCTTGATCTTCATCTCAGACCCGCCTCCCCCGGCGGCCTCCCTTCGGCTTCGTGCCGTCGTGAGGGACCGGCGTCACTTCCTCGATCCGGCCGATGCGCAGCCCCGCGCGGGAGAGCGCACGGATGGCCGCCTGGGCCCCGGGACCCGGGGACTTCGAGCGGTTCCCGCCCGGCGCGCGCACCCGGACGTGGATGGAGTCGATGCCCTTCTCCTTCGCGGCATCCGCCACCCGTTCCGCGGCCTTCATCGCCGCGTACGGCGACGCCTCGTCCTTCGCGGCCTTCACGACCATCCCGCCGGTCGCCTTCGTGATCGTCTCGGAACCGGTCAGATCGGTCAAGGTGATGATGATGTTGTTGTACGACGCGTAGATGTGCGCGACCCCCCATCGTGGCACGGCTCACCCCTCCGGCTTTTCCGCGGTCGGCGCGCTCGGCTCGTCGCCGGACAGGTCGGGCCCTTCCTCGCCCTCGGCGGCCCAGGTCGTTCGAGATCGGGGACCGCTCGTCGTACGTGATCCCGGTCTCCTGCGTCCGGCTGACGAGGACGCCGGGGATCGTGACCCGCCGGCCTCCGATTGACACATGGCCGTGGACGATGAACTGCCTCGCCTGCCGCGGCGTGAAGGCAAGGCCCTTGAGGAACGTGAGCGTCTGGAGGCGCCTCGATAGGATCGCCTCCACGTCGAGGGCCAGGACGTCGTCGAGGGTCGTGCCCTCGAGCGGCAGGAGCCCGAGGCGACCGAGGCGCCGGAGCAGTTGCTCCCGCTCCTTCTCCGCCTGCTTGTCCCGCGTGCGGATCCGCGCCTGGAGCTCCCGCGCCCGCTGCCGGAACCGGCGAAGGACGTACTGGGAGCGCCACAGCTCCTTCTTGTTCTTCAGCCCGTATTTCTTCAGGAGCTCGTTCTCGGCCTTGATCCGCTCCGCCTCCCAGGGATGGGAGGGGCGTTCGAACTTCGCGCGGGAAAATTTCGGATCGCCCAACGATTCACACCTTCGCTTCCGGCTTCTTCTCCTCTTTCTTCTCTTCCTTCTTCGCGCCGGCGCCGGCTTCCTCCGCCTTCTTCGCCTGGGCGGCGGCGAGGGCGGCCTTCTTCGTCACCCCGACGGTCAGGCCGGTCCGGCCGTTCGACCGCGTCCGCTGCCCGCGGACCTTCTGCCCGGTCTCATGGCGGACGCCCTTGTACGATCGGATCATCTTCATGCGGTTGATGTCGTCCCGGCGCCGGATCTCCACGTCCGCGCCGACCGCGTGCAGGTCGAGGCCGGTCTCCCAGTCCTTCGGCCGGTTCACCATCCAGTGCGGGAAGGCCTCGCCAAGATTGCCGAACGTCGCCTCGATCTTGTCCGTCTGTTCCTCGGACAGGTTCCCGAGTCTCTCGGTCTTGGAGACGCCCGCGAGGTCCGCGACGGCCTCGGAGACGCGGATGCCGACGCCGGGGATCGCGGTGAGCGAGTAGGCGACGGCTCGTGTGCCGTCCAGATCCGTGTTCGCCATGCGCACGATGTACCGAAAGTCCTCTTTCACGCCCTCGAGCTTCTTCGGTCCCTTCGGCGCCTTCGGCTCTTCCTTCTCCTCGGCCTTCTTCCTCGGCGCCCGCTCGGGCTTCTCGCCCTTCGCCGGGGCCGGCGGACCTTCGGGTTCAGGGCTCGGCTTCTCCTCAGGCATCGATGGAATCCCCAGATGGGACGGACTTCCAAACTTCAGGAGCTATTTAAGGATTAAGGAGAGCGCGTCCACAAACCCGGGTATTCGAGGACGAGACCCTCCTCGTCGACCTTGAGGTCCGCCGTGAATCCGGAGTCGACGTTCTCGAAACGGTACCGGCGAAGGGCCCTGCGGGTGTATCGTTGGGCGGCCGGTTCGACGAAAAACTCGGGGAAGCGGATCCAAGCGACTCGGATCGCTCGCGCCTCGCCGACCTTCAGGTCGAGTCGCCGGATCGGGATCGTGTTCGTGGCGGGGGAGACCTCCAGGTCCAGGTCGATGCACCTCTTGAGGTTCTCTTGCTCCTCTCCGTTGACGAACCAGTCCGTCTGGTCTCGGACGAACAGCTCGATGCGTCGTCGGTCCTGTCCTTCCCTCAGGGTCGCCCACGCGGACTGCGTCCGCCAAGCCTCATCGAGGCCGATCCGGTAACGGATCCGCGCGGGCCCCCGGCCGAAATCCGTCTCGATCCTCCCGTCGAGGTGCCACGCACCGTTCGACGCTGAGAGCGTTGCCCGCTCGATTCCGGGCCGGTCGAGCCTTCGCCAACGAACGATGTGGCGGGACCGTGGCTCGGCAGTCATTGCGATTCCGCGAGCTTCAGGGGTTTCCGCATGGCCGTCGCGAATTCCTCGTAGCCGGCGGATCGGTAGAAGGCGAGGGCCTCCGTGTTCTTCTGTCCCGTGAGCACGACGATGTGGGAAGCGCCGTGTTCGCGGGCGATGCCCTCGGCGTACTTGACGAGCCGCGACGCGACGCCGAGCCGACGAGACTCCGGTTCTACGAAGAGGTCGGCCAGCTCCGCGTAGGGATCGGGATCCAGGGAATCGGTCACGCGGAGGCTCGCGAATCCCGTGAGCCGATCGTCGACCTCGGCGACGATGACGGACTCATGGGGCGCGGCCAGTCGGAGGCGTCCCGCGACCGCGGTCTCGGTCACTCGGCCCCCGAAGAACGCGCCGTAGAAGGTTTCGAACAGAGGCACGAGGCCGGGTGCATCCTCCAAACGGGCCATGCGGACGCGGACTCGCGGGGTGCCCGCCCGTCCCGCCATCTCCTCAGGCCCCCGGCTTCGTGGAGCGGAGGACCTTGAAGCCGCTCCCGCGCTTGACGATCGTCGCGTTCCCGAAGGCCTTGGCCATGCGCACCCGAATCGAATCCGCGCCTTGGCGCGTGCGGGCGACGAGCCACAAGCTGCCGCCCTCGAGAAGCCGGGGCGGAGCGTCCACCACGATGCGATCGACGATCACACGACCGGCGCGGATCGGGGGATTCGCGAGGATGTGATCGAAGGCCAGGTCCGCGACCGGCTCGTACAGATCCCCGGTCCGGACTTCCGCATTACGGATCCCATTCGCGTTGACGTTCGCATTCGCCAGCGCGACGGCGCGCTCGTTGACGTCGGTCAGCACCACGCGGCCTCCTTCGGAGAGGCGAGCGGCGACAATCCCGATGATGCCGTAACCGCATCCCAGATCCAGGATCGACTCACACGGTCCCACTTCGAGGGCCGCCAGGAGGAGCTCGCTCCCGCGGTCGAGTCTGCGGCCCGAAAAGACCCCGGCATCGGTTTGGAACGTAAACGGGTGGCCGCGGATCGTGACCGCGAATCGCCCGGGTCGATGGGTGGACCGCGGTCGCGTCTCGAAGTACTGCTCACCCATGCGGCGGCGAAAGCTCGACGCCCCGCTTAAGGTCGCGCTTCACTTCTTCCCGGGCGCGCGCGTCACGCCGTCGAGGAGGACCGTCGCGATCCGCAGGTCCTCGCTGGATCCGGCGTAGTTCCCCTGATGGAACTCGCGCTCCGCTCGTCCGAGCACTTCTTGGATGTCGGGCATGAACGAAAGGCCGCCGCCCGCGAGGAGCTTCACGCGGGTCCGGGTTTCCTCGATTGCCTTCGCGAGGGAGGCCCGCGCGTTCGTGCGGCGGGCGAAGGCCTGCAGCGCCCTCTCCAGGTGCTGGATCGACCGGGCGTACGATCCTTCGCGCAGGCATCGGCGGGCGTCCCGCAACGCGGCATCGGCCTCGTACGAATGGAAGCCCTCCCGCTGGAGTCGACTATACAGGATCTCCGCATCGGACAGCGTCGTCGTGGCCTTCCGGTATTGGTCTCCAAGGGATTTCGTCTCGACATGCAGCCGGGTGGCCATCGCCGCCGCAGGTTCGATCAGGCCGCGGTCGAGCAGGTCGCGCGCCATCTTCGCCTGCAATTCGACGGACACGGTGAGGACCCCTTCCGATCGAAGGTCCGCCAGCTTGCCGTCGATCTCCTTCAGGCCCGTCGTCGCGGTCCCGAATTGGGCCTTCAGACTCCGGGCCTTCTCCTCCAGATCCCTTGCGATCGTCGCGGCCCCGGCCGCGTTTCCGAGGGCGAGTTCCTTCGTCGCATCATGGAGCGCCGTCTCCAAGCTCGAGACCGCGCCGTGGGCGAAGGCCTCGGACCCCGGTTCCCCTCCTCCTACCCGCAGGTTCGCCACGGATTCGATCGCCAGCTCCGCGACGAAGATTTGGTTCGATGCCACTTGGGCCTTCTCCTGGAACGCGCGGCCCTCCTTGGTCGCCTTGTCGAGGAGGCCACGTCCCTCCATGTAATTCGGCACGAACGCCCCGCTTTCCCAGATCCCGGCGACGACTTTTTCCTCCGCGACACCGGCGACTTTTTCCAGTGCATCCGTGTCGAGACCGAGTTTTTTCATCGATTCGATTTGCACTTGCAAATCCTGCAAAGACTTCTGGTATCCGGTGAATCGCTCATCCAGCGCGATCGCGATCGACTCCGCGCGCTTCGCGGCCTGCACCGCCTTCGCGTACTGATGGGCGTCGAAGAATCCCTTGGCAACCGTCAACGCGTCCTCGGCGGGTTTGATGTCGGCCTGCGTCAAGCGCAGCACCGTGACGAGTCCCTCCGTCAGTCCGATCGCTTCCTCCGCGTGCCGTGCGCGCGTCGTCTTCAGGAAGCCAATCCCCGGTCCCTTGTCGTCGAACATGTGATCCCCCCGTTCGGAGAACGGCGTCAGTCCCTCCCGTTGTCGAGAAAACCTTCGCGAAAACCGATGGGTAACGGAATATATTGAGAGAACCTCGGATAAGTGTTCCGATGGAGGCCTTCCGCGGGTTTCGTGACGGTCCTGTCATTTTCGATACCGTGAATGGGCAACGATTTGTACGGGTCGCACCGTACCGCGCGCCGGAATGGCCGGCCTCCTCCAACTCGCGCGGCCGATCAACTGCGTGATGTCGGCCCTCGGGGTGGGGATCGGAGGCGTCGTCGCCGCGCGATCGGGCGCCTGGGGCGAGTTCGCCGGGCCGCTGGCGCTGGCGGGCGCGGCCGCCGCATCCTTCACCGCGGGCGGCAACGCCCTGAACGACCTGTACGATCGCGAGACGGACCGGGTCAACCATCCGGACCGGCCGCTGCCGTCCGGGTCGGTCACGCTCCGCGAGGCACGGGCCTTCACGGCCGCTGCGTTCGTCGTCACGGCGGTCCTCGCGGCCCTCGTGAACGTGTTCGCCTTCGCCGTCGTGATTCTCAACATTGCGCTCATGGTCCTCTACGAGGCGGCGCTCAAGGCCCAGGGTGCACCCGGGAACCTGGTCATCGCCTACCTCGTCGGATCCCTGTTCCTCTTCGCGGGGGTGAGCGTGTTCCGTTCGTCGACCGCGCCGCTCGTCCGGACGAGCCTCCTCGCGGCCCTCGCGTTCTTCACGACCGTGGGCCGGGAGATTACGAAGGATATCCAGGACGTGCGGGGCGACGTCGACCGACGGACGCTCCCGCGTCGGATCGGGATTCGGCCCGCGGGATGGGCCGCCGCCCTTTCCTTCCTCGTCGGCGTCCTCCTGAGCCTGGCGCCCCTCCCCTTGCACGTCCTGTCGGTGGCCTACGCCGCCCTCGTCATTCCCGCGGACGGAATGTTTATCTACGCCGCCCTCCACTCGGCGGCAAATCCGGCGCGGTCCCAGCGCGTGGCGAAGTACGGCATGATCGTCGCCCTCGCAGCCTTCCTCGCAGGTGCGCTCGCGTGAACGTGTACGAGTCGATTTTGGAGCGGCGACGGAAGGGACCCCTCCACATGACCTTGCTCGACCCGGACAAGCAGGCCCCGGCGGAGGCGGCCGCCCTCTCCTCGGAGGCGGCCGCCGTGGGGACCGATGCGATCATGGTCGGCGGCTCCACCGGCGTCACCCAAAACCAGGTCGACGCCACGGTCCTGGCCATCAAAGAGGCCGCCAAGGTGCCGGTCATCCTGTTCCCCGCGAGCGCCGCGAACCTCTCGCCCCACGCGGACGCGCTGTACTTCATGAGCCTCCTCAACAGCCGCGATCCGCGCCTCATCATCGGGGAGCAACGTCTCGCGGCGCCGGTCGTCCGGGCCTGGGGCCTCGAGACGATCCCGATGGCCTATTTGGTTGTCGAACCGGGGATGCGAGCCGGCGAGGTGGGCGATGCCGAGTTGATCTCCCGCAAGAATCCGACCGTTGCCGTGCAGTACGCCCTCGCCGCGCAGCTCCTCGGCATGAAGCTAGTGTACCTCGAAGCGGGGAGCGGAGCCCCAGAACCGGTGCCGGATCGGCTGATCCATGCGGTCCGGGAGGCGATCGAGATTCCCCTCGTCGTCGGAGGGGGCATCCGCACCCCCGGGGCGGCGAAGGCCGCGATCCGCGCAGGGGCCGACATCGTCGTGACCGGCACGATCGTGGAGGTAGCCCGCGAAGGGGATGCGCTCCGTCGGATCATCGAGACCGTGAAGGCGGGATGATGCACGTCGTCCGCGCCAAGACGGCGGGCGAGAGCGCTGCGGAGACGACCCGGATTGCCCGCCGGCTCTTCATCTCCCCGCCCCCCCAACGGATTGTCCTGCCGATCGTCGCCTTCTCGCTCATGGAGGCCTATCTCCTCGTATATCCGTCGCTCGACTGGAGCCGCGTCTTGCTCGGCGGCGTCGCGATCGCCCTCCCCGCGTACCTGTCCGCGTTCGGCACGGTCCCGCTGGCGAACCGGCTCGGCGGCCGCATGTATTTCCGCCGTTCGTTCCTGCTTTCGTTCGTCGGCCTGATCTTGCTCGGGGCGTTCCAACTCGTCGCGGTGGTCGTCCTGACGATCAACGCGATTGCCTTCAACAGCTCCTTCTTGGGCCGGATCGACCGCGTGACGATCTTGGGATACGGGGCGGTCCTCTGGGTCCGCGAGGTCATCTTGTCCGCGACCTCGAACTCGAAGCACCTGCGGTCCCTCCCCGCCGCCTCCTTGCACCCCGTCCTCGGCCTCGCCGGACTCGCCTTGTTCGTCTCCCTTCGGCCGGACGAGGTCGTCCTCGCCCTCGCCGTCTACGCGTTGTTCTTCCTCAGCGCGATCGCCTACGCGGAGATCGCGAAGCGACCGCTCCTCCGCTCCTTCGGCGTGGACGGGCTGAAGCTCCTTCGTTCGACGCTCGATCACTACACGGAGCCGGAGGCGTCCGGGATCGCGGAGCTGGAGGCCTTCTTCGACTCGATCAGCGTCGCTGCCCGCGTGCGAGTCGGAGGGCTGGCCTTTCGCGTTGGCGCGCGCCTCAAGGCGCTCTTCGTGGCCCCGACGGTCCATCCGGGCCCCATGGGCTACGTCAGCGGGAGCGACCTGCCCTCGAAGATCGCGCGGGACCTCACGGACCTGACCCCGAATGTCCTGGTCGCCCATGGCCCGACGACGCACGATGAGAATCCCGCGACGACGTCCGAGGTTCACAAGGTCGGGGAGACGATCCGGAAGGCCCTCGGCGCGCTCGCGTACACGCGACCGGTTGGACGGGCCTGCCGGGCGATGTTCAAGAGGGCGACGGCCCTCGCGCAGGCCTTCGGCGACGTCGTCCTGATCGTGGCGTCCTTCGCCCCGCAGCCGACGGACGACATCGACAGCGCGACCGGACATGCCGCGGTCCAGGAGGCGCGACTCCTCGGGGCCCGCGAGGCGATCTTCGTCGACGCGCACAACTGCCTCGAGCCGGGCGTCGGCCTGACGTTGTTCGGCACGCAGCGGAGCCATGAGATCATCGAGGCGTCGAAGGCCGCGACCAAGGAAGCCCTCCAGGCCCCGAAAGATCCGGTCCGCGTCGGATACGGCACCCGCCGCGGGTTCTGCAACCCCGACCAAGGCATCGGCGCGCGAGGGATCGAGGCGCTCGTCGTCGAGGCCGGAGGGCAGCGGACCGCCTACGTCCTCTTCGACGGGAACAACATGGTGCCCGGGGTCCGCGACGCGGTGCGCGCGCGGGTCGCGAGTCTCGTGCAGGAGTCCGAGGCGATGACGACGGACAACCATTCCGTCAACCTGACGATGGACGGCTTCAACGCGGTCGGGGCCGTCCTCGACATGGAGACGATCCTCGCCCACGCCGAGGCGGCCGTCCGCGAGGCGATCGAGAGCCTGGAGCCGGCCGAGGCCGGGGCCTTCGCGGCCGACATCCCCGACTTTCGCATCTTCGGCCCGCAGTCCGCGTCGCGCCTCACGACGACCATCAACTCGACCTTGGCGGTCCTCCGGCCGGCGCTGTTCATCACCTTGAGCGGCGCGGTCGCCCTCGGCGCGCTCGTGATGGTCCTGTTCTAGACCAGATCGAGGAACCATCGGTGGATCCGCAGGTCGCCTCCGAGCTCCGGATGGAACGCGGATCCGATCAGGTTCTTCTGGCGCGCGAGGACGATCCGGTCCTGGTACCGGGACTTCGGTGCGCACTCGCCCCACGTTCGCAGGATCGCGGGCGCTCGGATGAAGACGCAGTGGAACGGCGTCTCGAGGCCCTCGACCTGGAGGTCGGCCTCGAACGACTCTCGCTGGCGGCCGAAGGCATTCCGATCGACGGCCATGTCCATCAACCCGAGGAGTTTCGTCCGGGTCTTGTCCGCCTGGACGCCCGCGTCCTTCGCGAGGAGGATGCAGCCGGCGCAGGTGCCCATGATCGGCATCGCCTCGTCGCTCGCGCGGCGGACGATCTCGTCGAACAGGTCGAGCTGGACGAGGAGCTTGGAGATCGTCGTGCTCTCCCCGCCCGGGATCGTCAGCGCATCGACGCGGTCCAGATCCGTCCGGCGGCGGACGGCGATCGCCTCGCCGGCCTTGCCCGTCTCCTTCAGGGCCCGCGCGACGGCGTCGACATGCTCGCTCACATCGCCTTGGACCCCGATGACGCCGATCCGCATCGGGAGGACTTAGGGCGACGCCCGATTAAAACGGTTTGCGGGCTCAGCTGTTTTCGCGGTCGAGCTCGCGGCGAGCCCGGAACAGTTCCTGCACGACGCCCGCGAAAGCCTCCGAGTCCGCGAGGAGTCCGAGTCGCTGGCTCGCGGCGCTGCTCAGGATCACCTCGTCCCCCGGATGGGGCGAGTCCCGCGGCCGCAGGACCTGGTCCCCTTCTGGGAAGACGGCCTCGCCCATCGGCGACTGACTCAGGGCATCCGGGTGGCGTTCGTCCAAGGGGACGACTTCGAAGAACCGATCGAACAGGATCGGACGGCGCATCCGGCCGAGGACCGTCACGCGGACTCGGTCGCTCGACGGATCGAGGGACGTGTTTCGCTCGAGGGCTTCCCGGTTGATGCCGACTTGGAAGAGGCCGAGCTCCGTCGACATGCCGCCGAACGGGGTGACGTACCAGTGCCGCAACGTCTCGACAGGGAAGGCCGGTGTCGTTTCGCCCGGCGCCCCGGGCTTGAGTCGCACGGGGGAATTCACGAGGTCCGGACTATTAGAAATGTCAGTCTTGAAAATCCACCGTGAGACTCGCTTGCAACCGAGGCGAGCACATTTGGCGATGGGTCGGAGATACCCTTATCTACCGCGCACTTGTGGCGAGCCGCAGGTGCCGACACGGCGATCGGATTCGTCTTGATTGACATCGAACCGACCCGCGAGAAAGAGATCTATGCGGCCCTGATGAAGATCGGGCAGATCGTCGAGTTGTACCCGCTTTTCGGCGACTACGATCTCATCGCGAAGGTCGAAGCGGATTCGTACGACGCGATCGGAGCGGTCGTCGTCTCCAAGATCCGGTCGATCGCCGGCGTGAAGGCGACGAAGACCCTGGCCCGCGTCGCGTTCTGATTCTTGCGGATGCCTCGTGGGACGTGGATGCCGTTACCGAGACCGTTCGGGCTTGCTCCGCTCGTAATCGTCCTTCAACAAGCCGAGCACGACGCTGTCGTGGTACCGGTTGTCGAAGAAGACGGAGTCGCGGACGCGGCCTTCCTCTCGGAAGCCCATCTTCCGTGCGAGGGCCAGGCTCCCCTCGTTCTCCGCGTAGGTCCACCAACCGACGCGGTGGAGGTTCAGCTGCTCGAAGGCCTCCCGCAACAGGAGGCCGACGACCTCCGTGCCGAGGCCCTTGGCCCGGTAGGCCTTCTCCGCGATCGCGAGGCCGATGTCGCCCGCCGTCGCACGCCGCGTCCATTGGTGAATGCTGATCCCGCCCCAGCCGATCGGCTTGCCGCTCGACTTCTCCTGGATGATGTAGTCCCGGTCCGCGAAACTCTCTCCCTTGACCGCCTTGTCGTACCGCGCGAGGACGGCCTCCATCGAGATCGTGTGGTCGGGGAACGATCGCGCGAGGCGCATCAGCTCCTCGTCATTTTGCCATTCGTGGAGCAGCTTCATGTCGTCCCGCTCGAACGCCCGGAGCGCCACCAACGTGCCGGTCAACACGCGGACCTCACTCCTCCGTCTGAGGTTCGTACACCGCGATCGCGTCGATGCTCACCCGCAATCCCGGAAGTTCCAAGCCGAGCCGGACGGTCGATCGAGCCGGCGGTTCCTCCGGGAAGAATTCCCGGTACGCCTCGTTCATCGCCGCGAAGTCTCCAGGATCCGAGAGGAGGACCGTCGTCCGGACGACGGAACGGAGGCCCAGGTCCAGTTCTTCGAGGATCGACTGGATGTTCCGCAGGCATTGGCGCGTTTGCCCCCCGATGTCCGCGGCGGCCCATTCGCCCGACTTCGCCCCGGGGCGCAGCGGCGCCTGTCCGGAGATGAAGACGAGGCCGTTGGCGACGACGCAATGGGAATACGGCCCGACCGGCTTCGGATGGTTGGGCAATTCCGGGATTCCCTTCATGATCCGCCGCCGCGGGAACGCCGCGGGGCCCAAAAGGATTGTGACCCTCGGCGGGCCCTCGGAGGGGAGCCAGAGTCCAAGGCGGGTCCCCGGAACGCACCGGAACTTCCCGTTTTGTCGATGCAAGAGTATAAGAAATTGGGACGTAGTGCAAGGAGGAAATCGGACGGACCGCCAGGTAACCCTCTGAGGTGAAATGTCGACATGTCGAAACGCGACCTAGCCTTACGCGTCGGAGGCGCCGCGGGCGACGGTGTCTCTTCGACCGCCGAGTCGTTCGCCAAGATCAGCGCGCGGAGTGGCCTCCACACGTGGACCTATTCGTCGTACCAGAGCGTGATCCGCGGCGGGCACGTGTGGACCCAGGTCCGCGGCGGATTGGACCCGCTGCTGTCGCACGGCGATGATCCGGACGTCGTCCTGTGCCTGAACCAGCAGACGATGGACGTCCACCAGGCCGACGTGCTCGAGGGCGGCGCGATCATCTACGACGTCGACTCCGTGAAACCGGACCCGACGAAAATCCGCAAGAACGTCCGGTTGATCGGGATTTCACTGCGCAAGAAGGCGCAGACGCTCTCACCAAACGCCCTGATGCGCAACACGGTGGCGCTCGGCGCGGCCGTCGCGTTGTTCGCCATGGACTTCCGCCATGTGGAGAGCGCCTTCAAGGACATCTGGGGCGACAAGAAACCGGAGATCGTCCAACAGAACGTCGCGGCCGCCAGACTCGGCGGCGACGCGGTCAAGGACCTGGGCGGCCCCCTTCCGCTCGGACTCGCCTACCCGAATCAGGCGAAGTACCTCATGACCGGGAACGAGGCGGTGTGCCTCGGGGCCCTCGCCGCCGGCGTCAAGTTCCTCGCGCAATATCCGATGACCCCGGCCTCGTCGATCCTGCACTGGATGGCGTCCCACGGGCCCAAGTACGGGGTCGTCGTGAAGCAGGTCGAGGACGAGCTCGCCGCGATGAACATGGCGGTGGGCGCGGGCTTCGCGGGCGTGCGGTCGATGACCGCCACCTCCGGCGGCGGATTCTGCCTCATGGTCGAGGCGATCGGCCAAGCCGGGATGACGGAGACCCCCCTCGTCGCGGTCCTCGTGCAACGCAGCGGTCCCTCGACCGGATTGCCGACGAAGACGGAGCAGGGCGACCTCAACCTGGCCCTCGGCGCAGGCCAAGGAGACTGGCCCCGCGCGATCCTGGCCCCGCGGCATCCGGAGGAATGTTTCTCCCTCACCGCGAAGGCGTTCAACCTGGCGGAGATCTACCAGACGCCCATCATCGTGATCTCGGACCTGTATCTGGGCGAGGGGTACCGGACGGTCGACAAGCTCGACTTCAATGTCCCGATCGTCCGCGGGATGATGGCCGCGGACGGCGGCACCGCGAAGGACTTCAAACGCTACGAGATCACGGAGAGCGGCGTCAGTCCGCGGGCGCTCCCGGGGACGAAGGGCTACCAGTTCATCGGGGCGACGGACGAGCACATGGAGAGCGGCGAGCTCATCTCCGACGTCCTCGCGGGCCTCCCCGAGTTCGTCGAAGAGCGGCGCAAGATGCACGAGAAGCGGATGCGCAAGTTGGATGGGCTCCGCAAAGATTCGCCTCCCCCCGAGATGTGGGGCTCGCGGAACGCGGACCTCACCCTGATCAACTGGGGGTCCACGTGGGGGGCCGCGCACGAGGCGATCTTGCAGGTCGAGGAGAAGGAAGGCATGAAGGTGAATAGCTTGGAGTTCCCGACGATCTTCCCGTTCCATGTGGACGAGGCGCAGAAACTGCTCCGCGGCGTGAAGCAATCCCTCGCGGTCGAGGGCAACTACACCGGCCAGTTCGCGCGGCTCCTTCGGGCGGAGACCGGCTACAAGCCGGACCACTTCTACGGCCGGTACGACGGCGAGCCGTTCGCGTCGCGGGACATCGCGGACAAGATCCTCGAGGTGGTCGCATGAAGGCCGCCTTCGAGATGGACACGTACAAGTCGGAGATCAAGCCGACCTGGTGCCCCGGATGCGGCGACTTCGCGGTGTTGCGCGCCCTCCAGACCGCGGTCCATACGCTCCAGCTCGAGCCGTGGAACATCCTCGTCGTCTCGGGCATCGGTTGCTCGAGCAACCTCCCGCATTTCCTGTCGACGTACGGATTCCATGCGATCCACGGCCGGGCGCTCCCGGTCGCGGAGGGCGCCAAGCTCGCGAACCCGGAGCTGAACGTCATCGTCACCGGCGGGGACGGCGACGGATACGGGATCGGCCTCGGCCACTTCATCCACGCGATGCGCCGGAACTTCGACATCACCTACGTCGTCATGAACAACCAGATCTACGGCCTCACGACCGGCCAGGCGAGCCCGACCTCGGAGAAGGGCATGAAGACGAAGTCGACGCCGATCGAGGGGGTGATCGAGAACCCGATCGACCCGATCTCCCTGGCCCTCGCGTCCGGCGCGACCTATGTGGCCCGCGGCTTCAGCGGGGACGTGAAGACGATGGCGGAGCTCGTCAAAGGCGGGATCGAGCACAAAGGCTTCGCCCTCATTGATTGCCTCTCGCCGTGCGTCACGTACAACAAGGTGAACACCTACGACTTCTTCCGCGAGCGCGTGTACGATCTGGCGAAGGAAGGCCACGATCCGAGCGACATGAAGGCGGCCTTCGCGAAGGCGACCGAGTGGCCGATGGTTCAGCGAGACCGGATCCCTCTTGGGCTCTTCTATCGGAACAAGGAAATGCCGACCTACGAGGACCTGGAGATTTCGCTCCGGAAGGGCCCTCCGGTCCGGCAGCCTTTGGGGGTCGAGGATCCGGAGGAGCTCCTCGCGGAGTTCCTCTGAAGGAAACTTGGGACCAACGCAACGTTCAAGCGTCCGCAGGCCTAAACCGCCCCGTTCATGGGGGGAACGAGTGACCTGGACGGCGTCGAACTGGCGCTCCGACGGGTCACTCGAAATGCGACGATCATCGCAGCGGCCGCCTCAGGACTGTTTGTCGTCCTGGCGGTCCTGGTCACTTTGGCGGGCGTACCTTCCGTAAGGGACTGGAGAGTTCTCTACTTCTACGGAGTCGTCGGGGTTTCCCTTGCCGCGGTGGCATACATGCCTTTCTCAGCGCGAAAATCGAACCGGGGGAAGATGGCGTTCCTTCGC
>VBLT01000025.1 GCA_005878615.1 Methanobacteriota archaeon | reverse complement strand
CGCGCGATCCGCGTAGGGACACGTGGCATCGTGGAACTCGATCCCCTGCAGGATCGCGTAGAGGTAGACCTCCTTCTCCGGAATCATGCGGAGCGGTTGAATGCGGGGGACGAGTCCCGGTTGGCGGCTCTCGTGCGGCCCGAGCCGGGCGAGCTTCTCGACGTCCCCGCGGGCCACGTTCATGAGGATCGACTGGGCCGTGTCGTCGAGGTTCAGGCCGGTCGCCACGTAGTCCGCCTCGACCTCGCGGGCCGCGCGGTTCAGCGCCTGGCGCCGGAAGGGCCCGCAGTAGCTGCACGGGATCGCTTCGGGATCGCGGGCCACGACCTCGTCCATCGTATGCCCCGCCGTGTCCTCGTAGGCGAGGATCCGATGCTCGATGCCGAGGCGCCCGCAGAGCGCCTTCGCGCGCTGGATGCCCGCGGGCCGATAGGAGGCGATGCCTTCGTCGATCGTGATCCCGATGAGCTCGATGTCCCGCCGCCTCCCGAGGAAGTCCGCGAGCAAGGAGGCGGTCGCGCTCGAATCCTTGCCCCCGCTCATGCCGACGGCGATCCGCTCGCCCCCTTGCAGGTCGACCTGCGCGTGCAACTCGCGCTTCGCACGTCGCTCGACGAACTCGACGAAGTGGCCGCGACAGAGATGTTCGCCGCTGTACCGAATCCACTCGACCGCCGCGGAATCGCATCGGTCGCACTGCACGGGCCGACGCAAGGCCGAGCGGCTTAATAGCTCATGGGCCCGGAGGCGGCGGCATCCCCGGCGGCGGCGCCGTTTGGGCCGCTCCGGCCGGGGGGGCGATCGGGGGCGCGGGATAGTACGTCGGCGCGGCGACGCTCGGTTGGCGCACGAGGAGGTCGTACGCGACCGCGGCGAGGATCAGGAACCAGGCGCCCACGATGCCGCTCGCGACGGACGAGGCGATCATCGAGGCGATGACGTTTCCGAAGAAGCTCACGGGGAAGGTCAGGGCGACCGTGATGAGGGCAACCAGGATCCCCGCGACGAAGAACGCGCCGAACAAGGTCCACCAGCGGCGTTTCGTGAGCCTCCAGCTCCGGCTCAGGCCGCCGATCGCGTTCGTGTCTTCAATCATGATCGCGGGGGCATTGAGGCTCATCGCGATCGAGACGTACAGGGCGACGATGCCGCCGATGATGAGGCCGATCGACGACCCGCAGATCGCCAGAATCGCCGCCGAACTGGAGGGGCTCCCCAGCGAGACCGCGGGGATCAGCACGAGCAACGGGAGGAAGACGAGGCCGAAGGTGAGGAGCCCGAGCAACAAGGCCGCGCCGAAGATGCTGGGGAACTTTTCCAATCCGCGGCGGAGGGCCCGGTCCAGCGACATCTTCTCGCCGCGATGCCGCCGCACCGCGTACTCGGTCATCCCTCCGACCACGATGCTGTTGATGATGATCGCCTCGATGCCGGCCAGGAAGGCGAACAGGATCAGGTTCCAAAGGCTGGCCGAAGGCAGCCCGGCCGAAGGGACGCCAGGCAGGACACCGGCCCCGATCTCGAACGTCCCGAGGAGGGCGTAGGCCAGGAGCGCGCCGATCAGGTTGTTCACGAGCGCCAGGACGAGGAAGACGACGAAGAAGGTCAGGAAGTTCTCCGACCACACCTTGAACATCGAAGACAGGATCGTCGAGAAGCGGACCCGCCACAGGGCCGGGCCGGCAACATACGGATACGGGACCGCCACGGGCGGCATCGACGGCGGGACGGTGGGGTACGCCGGGGCGACGGGATAGGACGGCGCGGCCGGATAGACCCGGGTCTGAGTCGTCGGCGCCGCCGCCAACCGGGTCCCGCAGTTGGTGCAGAACAGATTCGCGGGCCCGTTCGCCGCGCCGCAATTCGGACAGACGTTCGATGCGGACAAGCGTCTCCCCGCAGGGAATCGCGACGGCGGGTAGTTGAGCCTTCCGGCGGCCTCCCGCGTCCGCTAGTTATTTCGCATGAGAACGGAGCCGCTTCCTTTATCCCGGCTCGTCGGAATGGCGACGCTCTTCCGGGGAATCTCCGTGGACATCAACCAACTCGGCATCGTCCTCATGGGGACGGTCCTCGGCTGGTTCCTCATGTTCGCGGTCCGCCGGTACAAGGTCCAGTGGGGCGCCTTCGCCTCGTTCATGGCGATCGTCTTCGGCGTCAGCCTGATGTCCTTCCTCTACGCGCGGGACCTCCTCGCGTACTACGGGATCGGCGTCTTCCTCGGATTCGTCGCGAACCTGGTCGTCCGCGTCGCGGGCACCGCGACCGGCGGGAAGCTCGGCGAGGGCCTCCTCGAGATCAGCGCCCTAGAGCGGAAGGGGTGATCGATGCCCCTCGATGGCGTGGCCGCGGCGAAGGTCGCCTCGCAAGGGCCGTTGTTCGCCCGAGCCAACGTGGTCGGTGTCGCGATCGGGACCAAGCGGATCCATGAGCAGGACACCCGGGAACGGTGCATCACCGTCTTCGTGGAACGCAAGCGCCCGATGGAACAACTGCGTCGCCGCGATGTTGTGCCGAAGGAGATGAGCGGCGTCCTCACGGACGTCGTGGAGACGGGCCGCTTCAGCGCCATGCCGCTGACGCAGACGGTGGAGGAAGGGCGGACCCATCGCATGCGGCCGGCCGAGGGCGGCGTCAGTATCGGTCACTATCGGATTACGGCGGGGACCCTGGGCGTCCTCGCGCGTCGCGGCGGACGGCCGGTGATCCTGTCGAACAACCACGTCCTCGCGAACGGGAACGCGGGAGCGATCGGCGATCCAATCCTCCAGCCCGGACCCGTCGACGGAGGGAGGCTGCAGGATGCGGTCGCGCGCCTGACCGACTTCGTCCCGATCCATTTCAACGAGAGGTCCGTCGGCCCCGTCGGGCGGCTCCTGCAGCGAGCGGTCGGGCCGATCCTCGGAGTCCTCGGGCTAAGCCTCAAGCGACTGCCCAAGGGGCGCATGAACCTCGTCGACGCCGCCGTCGCGGAGCCGATCGACACGAACCTCATCTCGCCGGACATCCTCGACATCGGCCGCGTGACGGAATCGGCGGAGGCGACGATCGGCGCCACGGTGCGGAAGAGCGGGCGGACGACCGGCTTGACGGAGGGCCATGTGACCGCGATCGACGCGGTCGTCGAGGTCGACTACGGCGGCGGCAAGACGGCGATGTTCCGAGGTCAGATCGTGAGCGACCTCCTCTCGAAGGGCGGCGACAGCGGTTCCCTGATCGTGGACGACCGGCGCCGAGCGGTCGGCCTGCTCTTCGCGGGCGGCCCGACCACGACGCTGATCAATCCGATCGGCGCGGTCATGCAGGCCCTCGAGATTGTGATCGGGTGACCTCGCCGCGGCTGCGGCCTCACATACAACCCTCGGATGCCGGGGACTCTTGATCGGTGCGACCGATCATCGAGAATTCTCTGGGTGGTTATCGTCGGAAACCGTTTCCGTAGATTGCGATTCCATCTTTGACTCGTTTCTCGTTTCTGCCGCGGGTCGATCAGCGACCACGGTCCCGTGAGCGCGCCGCCGAAAGGAGAACGCGGATCGCTGGCGTTCGCGAGGAGGAGACGGTTTGGCTTCCGCGCTGATTCGGCCCGCGACGGCTCGTTCGGCCCGTTGTGCCGCGATTTGGATGAGTGCCCTTGCCTCCGGAGGAGCCGGGTGTTTCAAGCCGTCCTTCAGCCCGCTCGCGACCACATGGAGCAACCCGGCCGCCCAGTACCAATCGAGCGCTCGCTCGTCAAAGAGGGCTCGAGTCGTCGACACAAACGCCTCCTCCGCTTTCGCGGCTTCCGTCGCGAGGGAGTCGTGCCGCAGTCGAGTGCGCGTGATGGACGCCAGGAAGGTCCCGGCGTCCAGTTCGAGCGGGCCTTGACCGAACTGCTGCCAATCAATCACCCCGGGGCCATTGCCAAGGTCCAGGATGTGGCGGGTGTAGAGCGTCCCGTGCACCAACCGCGGTCCGCGTTCGATCGGCGGGCGGCGGAGCAACGTTCGCGCGACCGCCTTCGCGGCGGACCCGAGAGCTTGGTCGGTGGCTCCGAGGGCGACGGCCGACATGCCAGCATTATACAGCATGCGCCCCGATCCGCAGGGAGGCGCGAACTTGACCCGAACATTCGAGGCGCGCGAGAACCACGAAGCGGCCAGCTGTCCCGCACGCTCCCCTTTGCCTTCCTTCAGCAGTCGGCTCGCGGTTTTGCCTTCAAGCCAGCTCATCGCCAGGAGATGCAGATCCGGATCGAAGGCGAGGAGCCGCGGGACGCGGGCTCCGACATCGCTCGCAAGTCCAACGCGAGCCAGTTTCCGATACAGCTTTGCTTCGAGCGTCGGGTCGTCCGCGTACATCTTAATCGCGAAGCGGCGGCCGTCGGCCCGCACCTCGAAGGTCGCACGCGAACCTTCCACGTAATTGCACAGTCGCAGCTCCACCGCCAGGTCGCCCAAGTCGAGCTCGGGCAGCGTTTCCGCCAGCCCGTACTCCCGGATCGTCTCCAGGCCCGGAAGCGCGGGATCGCCGGGGAGGGTGAGCGTCCGTTGCCACGGTTCAGGGAGGGAAAGATCGTCTGGAAGCCCGAGGTTCGGTTCCATCGGTCACCTGCCCCGGGCCTTCGAACTCCGACGGAGCCTTCATCGATCCGGGAAGCGCGGAATTCGCATAAGGAATTATTCCGAAGACTGCCAGAAACGTCGAGGGTCTTCAACGGACCGTGGGCCGTAGACGATGTCCGAGCGGGCGACCCGGACCGTTGCGCCGCCGAAGGGATTCGCCCTCCTTCCGCGACCCTTCGAAGCGACGATTCGGGCAACTTCGCTCCCCCTCCGCCAAAGGCTTATTACACGCCCCCCAGATGACACGCGGACGCGGGGGCGGAGATGAAGGAAATCTGGGTCGAGAAGTATCGCCCGAAGACCCTCGACGAGGTCGTCGGCCAGGACGAGATCGTCGAGCGGCTCAAGGCATATGCGAAGGAGGCGAACCTCCCGCACCTCCTCTTCGCGGGCCCCGCGGGCACCGGCAAGACGACCTCCGCGATGGCCCTGGCGCGCGACATGTTCGGCGAGAACTGGCGCCAGAACTACTACGAGCTGAACAGCAGCGACGAGCGCGGCATCGAGACCGTCCGCACGAAGGTCAAGGAGATCGCGCGCCTCGCGCCCTTCGGCGGGACGAGCTTCAAGATCATCTTCCTGGACGAGGCCGACAACCTGACCGCGGACGCGCAGGCGGCGATGCGCCGCACGATGGAGACGTATTCGAAGACTTCGCGGTTCATCTTGTCCGCGAACTACTCGTCGCGCCTCATCGAACCGATCCAATCGCGGACGGCCGTCTTCCGGTTCCGACCGCTGAAGCCCGAGGCGATCCGAGAATACGTCTCCCGCATCGCGAAGGCGGAGAAACTCAAGATCACGGATGAGGGCATGGAGGCCCTCGTGTACGTCGCCGAGGGGGACATGCGCCGTGCCGTGAATTCCCTCCAAGTCGCGGCCTCGCTCGGGCCGGCGATCGACGCGGACGTCCTGTACAAGGTCGCCAGCACGATCCGACCGGAGGAGGTCAAGAAGCTGATCGAGAAAGCGCTCGAGGGGGAATTCCTCCGAGCGCGGGAGGTCCTCGACCGCCTCCTGATCGAATACGGGCTGTCGGGAGAGGACATCGTGCGCCAGCTGCACCGCAGCGTGTTCGACCTGAACGTCCCCGACGAATCCAAGGTCCGACTGCTCGATCGGATCGGGGAGACGGACTTCCGGCTGACGGAAGGGAGCAGCGAGCGGATCCAGATCGAAGCGCTCCTCGCCCATTTCGCCTTGATCGGACAGGACCTCAGCAAGAAATGATTCAGGCCGCGAGCTGCGGCGTCCAAGCGTGGAAGGCCGCTTGGTCTTTCGGAGAAGCCGCGATCATCTTCGCGAGGGCCTCGGGATGTTCCGGGGCCTTCGATGCGAGGAACTCGGTCGCGCCGACGTCGGCGAGGATGAGGTTGATGCCGCCGTTCGCAACGGCCGAGTCCCGGCACGCGTAGTTCGCGAGCACGTCCAAGAGCCGGGAACTCGAATAGCCCCGATGCAGGTACGACCGCACGCGGGCGACGGCTTCCTCCGGTCGGCGGGCGTCGAAGGCGCCCGCGAGATGGCACAATTCCTCGCCTTCGCCCGCCGCCTCGGCCACAGAGGACTCGATCGCCGCGGCCGGGGGCGAACGCACTCGGAGGGCCGCCTGGAACAGGGCGTACAGGCGCTCGCCGGTCCGGCTGAACGTGAGGACGAAACGAGCCGCATGGGCGAACATCACCCCGCGGGCGGTCTCCAAGTCGTATCCTTTGGCCGCGACGACCTTCGAAGCCGCTTGGGCGGCGAGTCCCTCGGCCACGGACACCGCCGCGTAACCCTCGCGCAAGAGGGCCAAGGTCCCCGCGATGCAAGAGGACGGGTCCGGCGCTGACGCGACCTGGGCAATCTTCGATCGGCCCTCCGAGTCGAGGGGCCTGCCGCCCGACGCCAAGGCGTCGAGGTCCACCCATTCTTTCCCCAGGGCCGCGAGGATCCCCTCGAAGGCCGTCCGGTCTCGCGGGCCTGACGTGAGATACTCGACCGCGGGTCGGAGCCAGACGCGCGCCTCCTTGAACCCGACGGCGCGCGCGAGTTGCCAGGACTTGACCGCGATCATCAGCTTCCGGCCTCCCTCCCCCATGTCCTCGATCGCCGTGCGGAACAATATGTCGCCGGCCATCTTCCGCTCCCGACCTTCCGGGAGCATCCCGAGGAAAATCGACTCCGCCTCGCGGCGCTCGCCGGCCCGCGCGGCGAAGAGAAACGAGCGGCCGAGATGGCTGATCTCTCCCGAGACCGCGAGGGGAGGTTTCGGCGGAGCCCTCGCCTTCTTCTCGGAAGCGACGAAGGCGACCGCCTGCAGGATCGGCAGGGGATGGAATTGGGCCTGAAGGAAAGGGAGCAGGTTCGCGGCCGAGGAGAGGGCGACGAGGCCACGAGGGGCAACCCCGGAAGCGCCGTCGTAGGAAGACGCGAATCCGCGGCCCGCGAAACGGACGACTTCGATCGGCGAGGCCTGGGCGCGCAGCGCCTCGATCGCCGCGCGCACCGAGGCATCGACGTTCGACCGATGCACCGCCGCCTCCAGGTCCGCAAGCGAATCCGCGGCCGGATTCGTCATCGGACGCGCGGATGAGCGGCTGCTATGAAAACCCTTCGCGCCTTTCGCCCTCGACCGGGAGAAATTCGACGTCGTACGGAGTCGCGGGGCGCAACCGTCAAATGCGATGCGCTCATTGGGTCGGAGCCGGCATCTCGATGGCGACCCGATTCGCGTTCTGGCGGAAGATCGACGAGCAGGCCTTGGCGGAGAAGCACGCGCAGCCGGGCCTCCTCTCGGACTTCATCCTCGGCAGTCAGGACGGACTCGTCAACGTCCTCGGGGTCATCCTCGGGGTCGCGGTGGCGTCGCGACACCTGTCCAACCCGCTCGCGATCGTCCTCGCCGGAGGCTTCGCGGCGACCTTCGCGGAATCGATCTCGATGGGGGCGGTCGCCTACACCTCCACGGTGGCCCGCCGCGACCATTACCTGGCGGAGAGACAGCGCGAGCTGGAAGAGATGCAGACGATGCCGGACCTGGAGCGGCAAGAGGTCCGCGAAATCCTCGAGCGATGGGACTTCCACGGCGCGGAACTGGAAGAGCTGCTGGAGAAGATCGTCTCGAAGCCGAAGGCTTGGCTCGAGATCATGATGGCCCATGAGCTCAACCTCGCGCCGGTCGACTCGGCGCAAGCCCGCAAGAGCGCGGTCCTCGTCGGAATCGCCGCAATCGTCGGTTCCCTCATTCCGCTCGTCCCGTTCATCGTGATCGGATCGAACATCATCGTCGGCGCCATCGTCTCGCTCGCGGTCAGCACGCTCGCGCTCTTCGCGATCGGTTGGTGGAAGGCGAGGACGACGATCGGGCGGCCGACGCGGAGCGGCGTGCAGATGGCGATCATCGGGATCGCGTCCGCCCTCGCGGGTTTCGGGATCGCGTATCTGGTGAGCGGCGGGAGCGCCGTCACGCCGTAGCCTTCAAAAGGGATTTCTGGCAGTGCGGTGGGCGGGATTTGAACCCGCGCTATTGGCTTGGCAAGCCAATGTAACTACCAGGCTATACTACCACCGCTCGGGGCGGGACGAAGACGAGGTGGCTTGAAAAGATTGCGGGGTGGGAGGGTTGGCCCCTCCGGGCGGAGGCCGGACGGAGACGGGTCCGGATGCGGCCGTTCGTTGCGGCCTAACAGCCGGCCATATCAACCCCTGCGCGCACGTCTGGACAACGCGGCGTCCAAAGTGTTCGGGTAGGCTGAACTCCCGCAACGTTGCATCGGAGGAGACAATCTAGTCGGCCGACCTATCATGTCTCGGGATCGATGATCCGACCTGGGCGGGAGACCGGCAAGACCCTCCGCATGTGCGAGTTCCTCCGCGAGTACCTGCTCCGTCATGGCCCGGCCACCGCCCAGGAACTCCTTGGGATCCTGTCCCTCTCGCGCGCGGCGACGTACCAGATGATCCGCACCGCCGCGAGCCGCGGATTCATTCGCCCGGTCGCCCACGTCCACTCGGACACCAACCACGATCCCCTCGCCTGGGACATCGATTCGAACGACCGCGAGCTGCTGTGGCGGCGGTCCCAAGGACTCGGGGGACGATTCTGCACCTGCGTCCCGGGCGCCGCATCCCGGCGGAGGAGGCCCGCGACATGAAGGGCACCGCGTACCTCGTTGTGTGGTGGATGTCCCAGGTGCCATACGCAGCCGTCTTCGACAATCAAGTTGCGGCGGAAGCCGCCGCGAGCGTCCGGAATGCGCTGATGGTCACCGTCTCCGGGAAGGACGCGCAGATCGACTCCGTTCACGATTGGTACCGACGGGACGAGGATGGCCAACCGATGTCCGCCGAGTGGCGCAACATCCTCGGACAGCTCCAAGTCGCTCTGACCACGAAGAAACCACCCGCCCTGAAGGCCGCGGGCGCGTAGGGCCCGCAGGAGGTGAAATCTCGGGACGCGTGATCGAATGTGATCGGATGGCGCGGGGATCGTGACGATGACAGCGGCCCGCCGAGGGATGATCCCTCGAGCCGTTGCGCCAAGCTCATCGAAGGTCCTCGCGCTTTCCGACCACCCTGATCTCGGACGGACCTAGGAGCCGCCACGGAGCCAGTATGATCTGGCTGCAGAGCCTCGGCAATGAACGGGCCGCGTGTGCGGCCCAAATGTCCATTTTGCGACCATCCGAGCGGTCGGAGCGATGTCTTTATCTGGACGCGCGGCCCGTGCGCCGCCAACAGGTGGGATGCAGATGCTGACCTTCGATCGACGCATTCTCGTGGCGGCCACTCTCGCGGTCCTCCTCCTCGGGTCCATCGGAATCGCGGTGCCCGCGGAAGCGGCGCGCGACCTGCCGATCCAACTGTACGGGAGCCGCAGCACGGGCTGGGGACTGACGAACACCTCGCTGAGCGTTCCGGGTCCCTCTCTGGCCGTCGAGGTGGGAGACAACGTGACGTTGAACCTCACGTCCTTCGACGGCAATCGGCACAACTGGTACATCGACTACAACAGCAACTCCGCCGTCGACGCGAACGAGACGTCCTCGAGCTCGCCCTCGACCCGCGGCAACGTCGTCTGGAACTTCACGGTCAGCAACCGGACCGGGACCTTCGTCTACCGTTCGCGAATCGCCGGCGACGGGAACATGTGGGGCAACATCACGATCTCCACGGCGGGAGTCTTGGGGACGATCCTCGGCAACCCCCTCGTCGTGATCGGCATGGTCGTGGTCTTCGGCGCGATCCTCGCGATCGCGGTCTGGGCCTACCGACGGCCGAGACATCCTCCGGAGCCGCCGCAGTCCCAATGATCCGACGCACCTCGAGGACCGGAGGCCCCGGAGCCTTCTTACGCCGCGCCTCCATGCCATTCGCGTGACGCGCCTCTCCGACATCGGCGAGCGCGGAGCGATCGAGATCCTGGCCCGGATCTACGACCGCGGGCAGCCCATCGGGCTCGGCCATGACTGCGGCGTCGTCGAGTGGGGAGACGATTACCTCGTCGTGACGACGGACGTCGTGAACCAGAAGACGCACGTTCCCGCGGGGGCGGCCCCGACGCAGATCGGATGGTACGCGACCGCGGTGAACCTGAGCGACATCGCGGCGGCGGGGGCCCGGCCCCTCGGCTTCGTCACCGCGCTGTCGCTGCCCGCCGACACCGACGTCGAGTTCCTGAGGGGGCTCGCGCAGGGCATGGAGGATTGCGTCCGCGAGTTCGACATCGCGGTCCTGGGAGGCGACACTAAGGAGTCGCCGGTCCTCTCGATCGCCGGCACGGCCTTCGGCCGCGTCCGGAAGGACCGGATCCTCCTGCGGACGGGCGCGAAGCCCGGGGACGTGATCGTCGTCACGGGAGAGATCGGCCGCGCAGGACACGCCGCGCGCCGCGTCGAGGGGAACAACGCCCTCCGATCGGAGGCCTTGGACCAATTGCTCCGTCCGTATCCGCGGATCGCGGAAGGCATGTTCCTCTCCGAGTCCGGCGCGGTCACGAGCTGCATCGATCTCTCCGACGGCCTCGGCGTGAGCGTCGCCCAGCTCGCGGCGATGACGCACCTCGCCTACCAGATCGATTTCGAGGCGTTGCCCCTCTACCGCGGCTTGAAGGACCTGCCGCCCGCGGCCGCGAAGGATCTCGCCCTCTACTACGGCGGAGATTACGAACTCCTGGCCACGGTCCGCGCGGAGGCGGTCGGCGTGCTCCTGGAACGTTGGTCGGGCGCCGGGCGCGGCCAGAAGCTCACGGTCATCGGCAAGGTCGCGGCCTCCGGCGGGAACGTGCTCGT
>VBLT01000024.1 GCA_005878615.1 Methanobacteriota archaeon | reverse complement strand
CCGAGACAGATGCGTCAAGCGATGAAGCGGCTCGGGATTGAACAGGAAGAACTCGCGGGAGTCGAGGAGGTCGTGATCCGGACCGCCACGAAGGAGTACGTCATCCGCGACCCGAACGTCACCGCGATGACGGCCCAGGGACAGAAGATCTGGACCGTCGTCGGCGAACCGATCGTGCGGGAGCGTGCGGATGCGAAGAAGACGGAAGGCACAACGACTCCCGCCATCCCCGACGAAGACGTGAAACTCGTCGCGGAGAAGGCCGGAGTCTCCGAAGAGGACGCGCGCAAGGCCCTCGAGGAAGCGGGTGGCGAGCCCGCCGAAGCCATCATCCGTTTGATGAGCCGATGAGGAGCGAGCGCGCCCGATCGGCCCTCGGTGTGTGGACGCCGATCCTCATCGGGCTTTTCGTGATCGTGACCTCGATCAATTTCTACTTCACCGCCGGGGTCGACCCGGCGCTCGAGTCGTGGCGGGCGATTTGCTCCGCCGGCGCATTCTTCGTCGGCGGCCTGCTGATCCTCACGACGTACGGGCGGTACAAAAAAGTTAAAGAGGCGCGGGTTCGGCCCGCGCCTCCTGTCTCACTCCCCCCGGCGTCGACTCCTGCGCCACACGACGAGCGCCACCACGACAGCGATGACAACCAAGACGGAGATTAGCCCTGCGCTGGTTCCGGAGACCCCGCCGAGGATCGTAGTCGACGAGTACGTCGCTCGCGCGGACATCGGATGATCCACCGTGACCGTGACGGACGCCTCCTTCGAGGTGACATCGCCCGTCCAACCGGAGAAGCGATACGATTGTCCGCCGCTCGTTTGATCGGCCGGCGCCCGCAACGTCGCCTGGGAGCCCGCTGCATACCAACCGCCGCCCTCGACCGATCCGACGTCACTCGTCACCGTGACAAGGTACTCCGTCGTCCACCGCGTCCCGACGTTCCGTGGCCGATCCATGACGACCGCCGACGAACCGCTCGGATCGTTCCCCGCCGCGTCGCCGACCCACTGGAGGAACTGCGATCGAGCTCCCGCCGAAAGGGAGACGGTACCGCTCGACAACCGCGCGACGACCGTGGTGCCGGAATCATACCATCCGCCGCTGGCGGAGGCCCCGGGACCGCTGTCGATCGTCAGGAGATACAGCGTCTTCCACACGGCGGTCGCGACCTTGGTCGCGTCCATGAGGATCGCGTTCGAAGTCGCACCGGTGCCCGAGGCTCCGTCGGTCCAATGGTCGAACGCCGCCCGCGTGCCAATTGCGAGGGAGACGGTCGTCGCGGAGATCGAAGCGTGCGCGGTCGTCCCGGCATCGTACCAGCCGGCGCCGGACGCGGTCGCGTAGGCGGATCCGACGTCGAGGTAGAATTGGGTTCCGTAGTCAGCGACCGCTTCCTTCGGTCTGTCCATGAGGATCGGATTCGACGTGAGGCCCGTGCCGGTCGCGTCGCCGGCCCAACCCCGGAATACGCTCCGTTGGCCGGGTCCGGTCGAATAGATCGCATTGACGACCGAGGCCGTCGCGGTGCTTCCCGCGGCGAACCAGCCGCTCCCGGATGCGCCGGGCACGGACGACGTCACCGTGAGATAGTACTCGGGAGCGAACGTCGCTTGGATCGTCATCGCGGAGACGAAGTGGACCACGTGGGTGGCCGCGCCGCCGTCGCTCCACGATGCGAATCGATACCGGACGCCGGTGGCGCCCGACTGAAGGGTCTCCACGGACACAATGTGGTACGTGCCGGGCGTGAACCAGAACGTGGTCGCAGCGGAGTAGGCCGTCCCGTCGACCTTGAACGAGAGGTTCGCCGGAGCCGTCGAGACGCGGAAGCCCTGTTCCTGGACGAACGTGGCCGTGGCCGAGAAAGGTGCGGTCGCGGTTACCGTGTGAGCCTGGGTCCCTCCGTCGCTCCACGAAGAGAACACGGACCGCACGTCCGGCGTCGCGTATTGCGGCGAGGGCGCACCGAGGGAGTGCGTCGAACTGTCGTTCCACCAGAAGCTTGCGGGGCTCGTGTAGGACACGTCGTCGACGAGGACAGAAAGCCCGGCGGGGTCCTGCCCCACCGTGGCCTGGAACTGTTTCACGAACGAGGCCGTGAAGGTCTCGTCCGCCGTCGCGACGATCGTGTGCGTGATGGCCCCTCCGTCACTCCAGGAATCCCACGCATATCGGGTCCCGGAACCCGCGGGAATCGTCGCCGCGACCCCAAGGCTGTGCGAGGATCCGATCGTCCAATTGAATTGGACCGGGCTTGGGCTCGTAACGCCGTCGACCGTGACTGGGAGCCCGACGGGACTCGTCGTCGCGGTGACCGTCGCGACCGGGAAGCCCGGGTTGCGCGCATAGTAGATGTCGTAGTCGGGACCCCGTCCGTCGGTCCACACGACGTACACGTAATCATTCGGGCCCGCTTCGAGGGCAAAATAGTCGCCGGGTCGGTCCAGGGTCCCGGGCGTGTCTTCCGAGGACACGCGGACGTTGGTGTTCCAGGTCTGTCCGCCGTCCGTCGAGTTGGAGTAGAAGATGTTCCAGTTGCCGTTGCGGCGATCCTCCCAGGCGGCGTGCACCTTGCCGGTGCCGTCGACTGCGAGATCGACCATGTACTGCTGGGAGCTGTCCGTATTGTCGTTGATCCGGTGGTTCGTCCCCCATGTCTTGCCGCCGTCCGTGGAGTTCGCGAAGTAGATGTCGGGATTGCCGTTTCGGCTGTCCGCCCACGAGACGTAGATCGCCCCGGTCTGCTTGTCGACATTCATCGCGGGCAGCGGGTATTGCGGGAAGCCTCCCGACGCCGATCCCGCCCGATCGTTCACGCGAAGGACGGGACTCCACGTGCTCCCGCCGTCGGTGGAGGATTCGAACAGGATGTCGCTCCTCGAGAAATCCCACCACGTGAGATAGACCGTGTTGTTGCCGAACGTATCTACGATGGCGCCGAGGACCGAACCGTGGTTTCCGGGATTGATGATCGGAGCCCATGTTCCCCCGAAGTCGTCGGTCCAGGTGAAAGCGAGGACGTTTCCCTCATCCCAGGTCGCGTAGAGGCGACTGTTCACGTCGAAGGCGACAGAGTCCTTGTCGACGAGTCCGCCGTGTCCCTGGATGTAGTGGACGGTCCCCCAATCCTGGCCGTTGGTCGTGTTCGAGACGTCGAGTCCGGAATTGCATGGAGGCGCACTCCCTCCGCCCGGATCGTACTCGAGGTAGGCGAAGTGCACGCGATCGCTCGGGTCCCGTGCCATCCAGGGGTCGGAGTCGCGGCATCCCAGATTCGGATGGGTTTGGTTCATGAGGATGTTCGGCGCCCACGTTTGGCCTTGATCGGTCGAGTAGGAGGAGCCGACCCGGAACCCGGCGGCATCGGGACCGTCGGTCTCCTTCCATCCGGCGAAGACGGTCCCGGAGCGATTGATCACCATCGTCGGCTCGACTTGATATTTGTACGGTGACGATCCGTCCGTGACCTTGAAGTTCGGCAGGAACGGATACACCGTGGTCGGCGCGATCCGATGAAGGGACGCGGCGGGGCTCAAATGATTCGACGACGCACCGATCCCCGATGATGTCCCGGTCAACGCGATCGCGGACGCGAGCAGTACCACTACTAGACAGAACGAGAGTCCTCTCAGAATCTCTCCCCCGATGAGGATTAAGTTCGTAGAGGATAATCGTTTTGCTCGCGTGCGGGGCCGCGAAGGGTTAAATAACATTGGGCATGTTGTCAACGCCGCTAGGCTCGACCGGGGGGCTGGGCGTCCCCTTGTAGACCCAAATCGTCCTCATGGGGCGGTGACAGTCGGGAGCGGTGCTCCCAGCTTGGCGCTGGTCCGGATGCCGACGTTGAGGTTCTGTCCCGCGGGGCTGGAGGCGACAGGGAACGCAGCTGGAGAGCGGCGGGCCCCGTCCCGATCGTGGGGAACGGGTCAGGCACGGAAGTGAGCAGCCTCACCGCGGACTACCAACGCTCGCGGGGGTGCGGGACCGAGGAAGCATCCGGGTCACCCGGCGTCGGGTTGCGCATCCATCCCGATGGCCTAGCTCTCTTACCGCTCCGTGAGCTTCGTCTGCTTCGTCTCGAGGACGAGGCCCGCCATCCCGAACCGTTGGATGATCAGGTCGTACAGGATCTCGTCCCGAACCTCGCTCTTGCGGTCGGGCACCCCATAGGCGGGCTCGTTCGTCGGCAGCTGGAGGCCCAGCTTGACGAGGCCCCGCCGAGCCTCCTCGCGCTCCTCTCGCGGGGCCTGCGGGGCGTCGACGGCGGCCGAAAAACCGCATTCGCGAATCTCCCGGAGGAAGATCGGCCGGCGGAACAATTTCTGCAAGACGCCGATCGCGAGGCGCACCTGGTCGGCCTCGTCCTTCGTCGCCTCCCGGCAGCGGGATCCGACGAGCTCGTACAAGTTCAGCTCGCGGTGCGCGGACGTCGTGTAGACCTTGGAAGGCGGGATGTCCTTCTCCCGGAGCATGCCGACGTCCGCCAGGGCCTTCAGGTAGCCGGTGACGAACAGCCGATGGAAGCTGTAGCCGTCTTGCCTGAGTTGCTTCGTGAGCGCACTGATCGAGCGCTCCTGCAACCGCAAGTACGAGACGACCAGGTCCTTGAGATTCCGCTCAGGGACAAACAACCAACGGGCCCCCACCCGACGACCTGGTAACAAACCGGATAACAAATAAAGGTTTCCAGCCGAAGGGATGCTCACAAATCGAGTGCAAAAATCATCTTATGCCTGAGCCGCCCTCGCATTTCAGTTCGCGATTACTCCCCCTTTCTTTTTTCGTTTTCTCTCCCGTGCGGAGACGCTGTTCTCCCCTGATAACCGCCTCGGAACGGTTATACCCGCACCTTCCAATGGAAACCACCGCATGGCCCAAGGGGACCGAATCCGTACGTTCATCCACGGGTTCGACGAGAAACTCGACGGCGGCATCCCGGTCGGTCAGATCGTCCTCCTCGCCGGTGAACCGGGGACGATGAAGTCCACGATCGCGTTCAACGTGATCTATCAGAACGCCCTGCGGGAGGGAAAGGCCGGCACGTACATCTCGCTGGAGCAGAGCCGCGACAACCTCACGCGCCATCTCGAGCAGATGAGCCTGAGCCCGCACGATGTCGAGTCGAAGGTGAGCCTCGTCGACCTCGGGGCGATCCGCCGGAACCTCGACGGAAAGGCGGACCGGACGTGGCTCGAGATTTTCAAGATGTACGCGTCGAACCTGAAGCGCACCCTGAACTTCGAAATCCTCGTGGTCGATTCGTTGCCGGTGCTCGAAGTCATGGCGAGATTCGAGAATCCCAGGGAGGACCTCTTTCAGCTGTGCGAGTGGGTGCGGGACCTCGGGGCCACGACGATCCTGATCAGCGAGATGAAGCCGAACAGCGAGGACTTCGGAAGGCATGGGGAAGAATACATCTGCGACGGGATCATCCACGCGAAAATGGAACGCGTCGACGATGCGAACATCCAGCGCCGCATCCGGTGCGTGAAGATGCGCGGCACGAACCATTCCCCGAATTACTTCACGCTCCTGTTCCAGAACGGAATCTTTCAAGCGACTCGGATCATCGCGGAATGACCCGGACGAGCGGGATTCATGCGCCGCGGTTTCGGGCCAAAAGCCTAATGTGCGGCCGTCCGCTTCCCGCGATTTGGACGCGGGGCAAGAGCCCCCGATCCGGCTGGAGGAATGGGCGGACGGCCCGTCGTCTTCTCCGAGTAATGGTGGTTGTCGGGCTCGTCTTCGTCCTCCTGATTCAACTGCCCACGCAGGCGCCGAGAGCTTCGTCGTCAAGTCCTCCGTCATCGGTGCCCTTCACGAGCTTCCGGACCGATGCCTTGAACGCGGAGATCCGAAACGCAGGGGCCGAACTGGTCGAGTCCTATGAGGCCTTCGCGGTCGCCCGCGGTTCTTCGGAGGCTATCGCCTTCCTGAGATCCCGAGGCCGCTATGCGGAGCCGATGGTTGGGAGTTCAACGCTCCAGCTCCTCGGAGGCCCCATCGATCTCGGGGGCTCGACCACGCACCCGATGGCTCCCTGGTCGACCGTTTCATCCGATGCCGCGGTCGGCATCGTCCACTTCCACGGCCCGATCAAGATGGAGTGGACCCAATCATTGGAGTCCCTCGGGCTGACGATCCTCCGGTACCTCCCTCAAGACGCGTTCATCGTTCGCGGCCCGAGTTCCGCGTTCGCGCAAGTCGCCACGCTCCCGGCCGTCGACTGGACGGGACCGTATGTGCCGCAGTGGAAGAGCCGCCAAGACCTCCCGACGGACGGGATCCTCGACGTCCGCGTCGTCGTCTTCCCGGGGGAGTCTCCGGAGGCGATCGAGGCGTGGATCGGCCACCAGGGCATCCCGCCCGGCGTCGCCGCCGGCTCCGGGCCCGCGGTCCTCGGCGCGTTTGGGAGCGGCGATTTCCGTTGGATGCGAGCGCGAATCCCCGCGAATCTCGTGGCCGCGCTGACCGCCTTGCCGTCCGTCGAGTTCGTCGACCCGGTGCGCGACGTGCACGATTGGAACGCAGAAACCGATTGGGTGATCCAGTCGAATGCAACGGCGAACTACCGCTATTGGAACGTCGGGCTGGATGCCACCGGCCAGGTCGTCGGCCAGGCGGACACCGGCCTCGATTACGACGGCCCTCCGTTCCGGCAGTCGGCCGGATCGATCGTCTTGGGGGACCTCTACAACACCACGGACCTGGCCCGCCGGAAGGTCGTCCGGTACCTCAACATGGGCGTCCTCACCGGGCAGCTCACCTGGCCGGGCGGCGGAGGTCCCTGGGATCCGTGGTCGATCAAGGACAGCAACCACCTGCCCACGTTCCCCGATTGCACCTTCGGACATGGGACCGCGGTCGCCTCGACCCTCGCGGGCAATGACACGGGCATCGGAACCTCGCCGAACGACGGCAACGCCGAAGGGGCGAAGCTCTATTTCCAAGACATCGGCACCGTCGCTCCGGGTTGTCCCGGGGGCAGCGGGAACGCGGACGTTCTGAGCTATCTGCCGCAGGATTACGGGGATCTCTTCGGCCCACCTGGACTCGTCTACAACGATCCGGTCGCGCCGGTCCGGATCCACAGCGATAGTTGGGGCGGCACCGACAACGTCTACGACACCCAGGCCCGGATGGTCGACGCGTTCGTCTGGGCCCATCCGGACATGACGATCCTCTTCGCCGCCGGCAACTGCCTGTCCGCCTGTTCCTCTGGGACGATCGGCACGCCGGCGACCGCGAAGGACATCGTGACCGTCGGCGGCGCGTACAACCCGGACACCGGTTCGGGCCTGGCGCAGAATGACTTGGCCTCGCAGAGCGGCCGCGGCCCGACCGTCGACGGGCGCATCAAGCCGACGATCGTCACGATCTTCGACGGGGATTCCGCGATGTCCGATGGGAATCCCCTCAGCGGGAGGGGACAACCGGACGACAAGTGGTTCGGCACCAGCTACTCGACCCCGGCGGCTGCGGCCGCGGCCGCGATCCTCCGACAGTACTTCACGGACGGCTGGTACCCGTCAGGCCGGCCCCTGGCGGCGGACGCGATGACCCCGAGCGCCGCCCTGATCCGGGCCCTCTTGATCGCCTCGGGCGTCCCGGTCACCGGATCCGGTACCGTCTCGCGCTCCGCCTCGGACACGTGGCCCAACAACGAGCAGGGATTCGGACGCGTCCTCCTCTCGAACGTGCTCCCCGTTGCCTCCCTCGGGGACACCTTCCGAACGCAGGTGGTCGATGGGACCGCGGGACTGCTGACGGGGGACGCCGAGAGCTACACCTTCCACGTCACGAATCCAGGGCCGCTGAAATTCGTCCTCGCGTGGAGCGACTTCCCCGGGACCCTGGGGTCGACGAAAGCCCTCGTGAACGACCTGGACCTCGAGGTGACCGCGCCCGACGGGACGGTGTACCGCGGCAATCACTTCGCGCCGTTCGCCCAGGCCGAATCCCTCCCGGCGGGCCCGTTCGACACGACGAACGTCGAAGAGGCCGTGATCCGGAAGTCCGCGATCGTCGGCGACTGGTCCGTTCGCGTGATCGGGTCGAACATCCCGGTCGGACCGCAGCCCTTCGCCCTGGTCGCGACGGGCGCCGTCGACGCGTCGTATGGCCGGGTGGGATTCGATCGCTTCGCCTACTCCGAAGGAGACTCGGTCCGGATCACCGTGGAGGACGCCTCCGCAACATCGGTCGTCGTCCATGTGACGTCCGGGATCGAAAGCGCCGGGGAGAACGTGACCCTCGTCGGCGGCGGCCCCGAGGAGGTGTGGCGCGGCTCGATCCAAACGGCCTTCGGGACGCCCGCAGCGGACGGCGTCCTCCAGGTCCGCGAGGGGGACACCCTCACCGCGACGTACCAGGATGCCGGCCCGCCGCACACGTCCACGGCCCGCGCTAAGGTGCTCGCGAGTGGCCCGACAATCCACGATGTCACGGTCACGGACGGGAGCGCCACGAGCGGCACGGTGCGTTGGAGCACGAACGAGCCAGCCACCACGGAGGTCCGCTACGGGACGAGCCCGGCCTCCCTGATCTTCGCCAAGAACGTGTCGGACCTCGTCACCGACCACGCGATCGCGTTGACGAATCTCACGGCGGACACGGACTATTTCTTCGAGGTCACCTCACGCGGCCGGCTCGGGAACGCGACGACGGACGCGAACGGCGGCCTCCTGTACCGCTACCGGACCAATCCGCTCGGGGACGTCCTCGTCGTGATCGGAGGTCCTTCGTTCCCTCCCGAGCGGGAGGCATCCTACGAGGCGGGACTCTCGGCGAATGGCTGGACCCATTCCTTTTGGCGGACCGCGGACCAGGGGCTTCCGGGCCTCGCCGTGCTTCAGGCCCGTCGCGCGGTCCTCTGGCAGGTCGGGCTGGAGCAATACCCGCCCTTCGACGCGGCCGAGCGGGACCTCGTGAAACGGTACTTGGACGGCGGCGGCCGCCTGATCGTCGCGTCCCACGATGCCGCCTGGGCCCTCTCGGATCCGAACTCTTCCTTCGCCTCGCCGGGGAGCGCCGCCTGGGTCCAGGGCGTCCTGAAAGCGAGGTTCGTCTGCGACCCGACCTCCATCGGCCGAGTCAATGGCATCTCGTCAGACCCGATCAGCGGCGCCTACACGGGCGGCGTGCCGTACATGCCCCACCGGACCGGGGGCGCCGATGACGAGCTCGCGGCGATTTCCGCCGGGGGCCCGACCGCGACCATGTGGACGGACGACGGATCGGTCCAAGGCTGCAGCCCCGCGAACGCGCCGATCGGCTTGCGTTGGATTTCCTCCGCCCGGAACGGCACCGCGGGCGTGGGCGTGTGGGGCGGCAACTTCTCCCGCTTGGCGTACTTCGCGTTCGAGATCACCGGCGTCGACACGAATGCGACGGACCTCCGGCCGGCGAGCCCCACGCGCGCCGCGATCCTCGATGCGACCTTCCGTTGGCTCGTGAGCAGCGCGGCCTCGGGCCTCGACCGCGATCATCCGGACGTCGCCCTCACTGCGCCGAACGGAGGCGTCTTCCAGGGGCCGTCCATCCCGATCGCATGGACGGCATCGGCCTACGGCCCCGGCGTGGGGATCGCGAACTTCGTCCTCGACGCTAGCTCGGACGGGGGACAAACGTGGAGCCCGATCGCGACGCTCCCGGGATCCGCGAGGACGTACACGTGGGACCTCGGCACGGTGCCGAACGGAGACGCGTACCGGATTCGGATCATGGCGCACGACGACGGGATCCCCTCCCTCACCGCCTCCGACACGTCGAGAGCGACGTTTGCGATCGCGCGGCCGGGAGGGGACCTCGAAGGCCCCGTCCTCTGGGCCGGCAGCATCCGGATCGATCCGCTGCCTCCGGGCGGCGCCCTTCCCGTGACCTTCGCCGCGACCGCCGATGATCGGGCCCGGGGCGGATCCGACATCGCCGCGGCGGAGCTGTTCTTGCAGACCGCCCAGCCTCCAGCGGGCGCCAATGGCCAGGGCCTCCCGATGTCGCCCTCCGACGGTCGGTTCGACGGGACGGTCGAAGCGGTATCGTGGGCGGACGCCCTGCCCGCGCCTCCCGGCACCGCATGCGTCTGGATCCACGCGCAGGATGCCGCGGGCAACTGGGGACCGTACGGATCGAAATGTTTCGTCGTCATCAACGCGGGTCCCGACACGGTCCCTCCAGCACCCGCGACCCCCGATGCGGTCCTCCGGGTCAATGCGAACCTCGACCTGTCGATCG
>VBLT01000023.1:9906-11839 GCA_005878615.1 Methanobacteriota archaeon | reverse complement strand
CGGGTTTGCTGATTCCGGTGATGACAGACTGGAGCGCTGACCCATGGTTCGCACAACACGCGTGGGTCGCTCCCCGCGTGGGAGAAACCCGTCGATCAGGGTTCAAATCCCTGCGTCCCCACTCCCTTCGGAGGGTGGTGCCAAATCGTCCCCGGTCCTGTCCTGCATCAGTTGAAGCGCAAGGCAGCGTCGGGGTCACTCATGCCCCGTAATTTCCCGTAACGGTTTTGCGGAGGCTAAACGGGGTTGACCCCTGCGGCCATCGAAGAAGACCGCGGTTGTCATGCGGTGCCGGATTGGCCGCGACTCGGGAACGGCGACCGTCGAATTCCGGAAGCCTTTTTCCGTGTCGGGCTGATGCGGCGAAGGATGCGGGGGCGGGTACTCGGAGCCGAGCTCGCGATCGTGCTCGCGGCGCTCGTCTTCGCCGAGACAGGCGTTATCCTCCTCGAACTTCGGACCGATCGAATCCTCGATTGGTTCATTTCTCTCGTGCCTCTCATCTGGATCGACCTCTCGGTGCTCTTCCTCTATGTCTTCCTCCGTCTCTACTTCAGTGCGCGCATAGACTCTCCCGCATCGGAAGGCGGTTGGGCGCGGGCAATTCCTTTTCTCTTCCCGAACTTCCAGGTCATTCGGGCTCGAAGGAAGCGATTTCGAAGGGTTTGGTTCACCGGAGCCCTTGCATATGCGCTCGCATACGCCTTCCTGCAGGGGATTTTTGTCGTGGACCCATCCGGTTCCCTGCAACCGGTTTTCGTCGTCATCGAGAGTGCGATCGGGTATGGTCCAGGCATCGCGTGGGCCCCAACCGCGACCTTCGGCGTCCAGATCCGACCGTATTCCCTCGCCGCCGCAGTGGTCCTGTCTCTGTTCTCCGGGCTCGTGGTCGCCCTGGCGATCCAGGTCGTCTCGAGGGGCCAGCGGGCCGCGCGCGCATTCCCCGGTCCGCTCCTCGGGCTCGCGGTCATGTGCCCCGCCTGTGCGAGCGGACCCGTGTCGGGACTCTTCCTCGCCTACGTCGCGCCGATCGCGTTCATGGGAGGCATCGGATCCGCGTCCGCATTCTCGCGGCTGCTCGGCTTCTCGACGTTCCTGCTGATCGCGACGCTTGTCCTCTTGTGGAGCGTGATCTCCTTCATCACGAACGTCCTGCTTCCGAACGCTCCCTCGAGGACATCGCATGAGGCCGGCTCGAGGTTCGCCTAATTCATCCCGACGAGTCCGGGCTGGCGAAGATCGGAGTCGCTCCGTCCCTTCAGGCGTCCACGATGAGGGTTCCCCACATCCCCTTGTCTTGGTGGACCTTCCAGTCCGTCCGGTCGACCTGGTGGCACGCGAAGAAGTAGGTGCCCGGGGTGTTGACGACGAACCAGAATAGGAAGGTGTTTCCGGGGTCAACATCGTGGTCGACGCACGAATCCGGACAGCCAACGCGGCTCAGGTTCGCCCAGGAATCGTGGTAACCGGTGTACTCGTCGACCGTGGCATTGCCGATCGCCTCGTCGTTCTGATATCCGGGGTTGTGCGACTCGGCGAGGGCGAGCGCATACCTCACCGTTGCCAGGATGGTCCCCCGGTCCCCGCTGAACAAGAGGAACTCGTGAGCCATCGTCCCGCTATTGTTCATCGTGACCACGATGAGCTGGCCCGCCTTCACCTCCCACTGCGGGTTGTAGTTCGATCGGTCGTAGCCGACATCGAACGTCATGAGGTGGACGGTGAAGTCCGCCGATCGCGCGGGTTGCAAGGCGGGGACTACGACCAAGTCCATCACGGCGGCGGTGGCGGCCACCGCGATGACGATCGCAATCACGACGCCCAGAGCGCTCCGCTTTGGCGCGGCCGTCGCGGGCCCGCCAGATGACGATCCTGCCTCCAAGGAGACCCCCGCCACCGCGCATCGATTGCCCCCACATAAACATTCTGCACA
>VBLT01000023.1:0-9871 GCA_005878615.1 Methanobacteriota archaeon | reverse complement strand
GCGGAGCAATGGCAGTCCCTTTTCACATTATACATCCTCGCGGCGATCATCGTCGGCGGCGCGGTCTTCGTCCTCTTCTTCTATTTTCTCATCAAGTACCGGAGGAAACCCGGGGCCGCGGAGCCGCCGGACGCGCCTCGCCTCGGCGTGATGGCGGACCGGGGGAACCCCGCCCTCGCCGCCGTCCTGACTGTCCTGCTGGTCGCCCTGTTTTTCGGCCTGACGATCAACACCTTCGCCCTCAACGCATTTCTCCAGAATCCCCCGAACGATCCCAACGCCCTCTACATCGACGTCATCGGCTTCCAGTGGGGCTGGCGCTTCGTCTATCCGAACGAGCATGAGCTCATCGACGAACTCCGCGTGCCCGTCGTCAATACCACCTGCACGGCCGCGTTGCGGGGATGCTGGAGCGGGACCGTCATCCTGAACATCACGAGCCAGGACGTCTTCCACTCCTTCGGCATCGCGATCTTCAAGATCAAGCGGGACGCGATCCCCGGCCGGGTGAACCAGGCGTGGTTCGTCGCGGACAGGCTCGGCATCCCGGAGACCATCCCCGAGTACCGTGAGGCGGTCCGCTGCTACGAGCTGTGCGGGACCGGACACGCGCGCATGTTCGCGGATCTCCTCGTGCTGACCCAGGACAACTTCCGAGACTGGTACAATGGAACCTAGAGGCAACTGATGGTCGACTGGCACCCCCTGAAACGCTGGCTCTTCACGACGAACCACAAGGACGTCGGGGTCCTCTACCTCGTCACCTCCCTCTACTTCTTCGTCGCCGCGGGCATCCTCGCCCTGACCTTCCGCACGCAGCTCGCGGTCCCCTCCAACACGTTCCTCCAGCCGGACGAGTACAACCAGGCCGTGACGACCCACGGACTCCTCATGCTCCTCTGGGTCCTCACCCCGCTCGGCGCGGCCTTCGCGAACTATTTCGTCCCGATCCAGATCGGCGCGCGCGACATGGCGTTCCCGCGGTTGAACGCCCTCAGCTACTGGGTCTACCTCGCGAGCGGCCTCCTCGCCCTGTCGAGCTTCTTCGCGGGCGGCGGGACCGCGGACTGGGGCTGGACGACGTACGCGCCCCTGAACACGGTCGAGTTCAGCCCCGCGGTCGGCGGCTCGATGATGGGCCTCGCCCTGATGCTCCTCATGGCCTCGAGCATCGTGTCGACCGTGAACTTCCTCGTGACGATCTTCCGGCTCCGTGCCCCCGGGATGTCCCTCATGAAGCTCCCGCTGTTCACCTGGGGCTGGATCTTCACGAGCCTCCTGATGCTCTGGGCCTTCCCCGCCTTCGTGTCGGCCCTCAGCTTGCTCGTCGCGGACCGCGCCTTTGGCACCGTCTTCTTCACCTCGACCCAAGGCGGCCCGCTCCTCTGGGACCACATGTTCTGGTTCTTCGGACACCCGGAGGTGTACGTCCTCCTGCTGCCCGGCTTCGCGATCACCGGCGACCTGATCTCGACCTTCAGCCGCCGGCCCCTGTACGCGAAGAAGCTGATCATCCCGTGCCTCGCGATCGCCAGCATCCTGAGCTTCACCGTGTGGGCCCACCACATGTTCATGACCGGGATCTCGCAGAGCCTGCTCGAGGCGTTCAACATCACAACGGAACTCATCTCGATCCCGTTCGCGATCATCGTCCTCGCGTACATCCTCACCCTGCGCGGCGGCTCCATCCGATTCACGACCCCGATGCTCTTCGCTGTCGGATCTCTGGGCTTGTTCATCATCGGCGGCATCACCGGCGTATTCAACTCCTCCGTCGCCCTCGACACGGCGTTCCGGGGCACGTTCTGGGTCGTCGGCCACTTCCACTACACGATCGTCGGCGGCGGCCTGACTGGCCTCTTCGGCGGCCTGTACTATTGGTTCCCGAAGATCACGGGCCGCATGTACAACGAGCGGCTCGGCAAGATCCACTTCGCCTTCTACATCGTCGGATTCAACCTGCTCTACTTCCCCATGCAGCTCCTCTATGACATGCCACGGCGGATCTTCACCTACGACCCCGGAACCGGATGGGGGCCGATCAACCTCCTCATCACGATCGGGGCCTTCACCTTTGGCGGGTCCCAGCTGATCATGTTCGCGAACCTGCTCTGGAGCTCCCGCCGCGGTCCGACGGCAGACCGGGACCCGTGGGGCGCGTACTCGCTCGAGTGGGGGGTCCCGTCCCCGCCTCCGGAGTTCAACTTCCCCGAGGGCGTGCCGGTGATTTCCGCGACGGGCGTCACGTACCGGCCGGTGTCCATGGCGAACGGCGGGCACAAGGAGGCGCACGAGGCCGAGTCGTACGAGGCCGAGTCTCACGAGGAGCATTGGAGCCACTGGCCGATCGTGGTCGCCGCGGGCGCCGGGATCGCCCTGTGGGGCGTCCTCATGGGCCTGCCGGCCCTCTTGTTCGGGACCGTAGTCCTCGCCGCGGCCTTCACCGGTTGGGGCCGCGAGACCCTCCGCGGTCGGTTCGCGGAGCCCATCGAGGCCGTGGGGGAGAAGTGGCCGTTCGAGCGGCTGGAGAACCTCCCGCTGGGGATGTGGATCTTCATCTTCGGGGAGATCGCGTTCTTCGGAACGCTCTTCGGCGCCTACGCGTTCCTCCGGATGAACAGCCCGCTGACCGACTTCGTGTGGCCTCGGCCGGGAGAGGTCCACAACATCTCCCTCGGCGGGTTCAACACGATCCTGTTGCTGACGAGCGGGCTCACGATGGTCTTCGCGCTCACGTTCGCCCGGAGGGGATCTTACGTCGGATTGCAGGGGTCGCTGGTCGCGACGTTCTCCCTTGGCGCGTTCTTCATGGTGAACAAAGGGCTGGAGTGGAAGGAGCTCTTCGCCGGGGGATTCACCTTCGGGACCAGCACGGCTTCGAGCATCTACTACGTCCTCACCGGCGTGCATGGTGCGCACGTCGTGGCGGGCTTGGTCGCCCTGATCTACCTGATGGTCAAGGCCCTCAAGGCGCACTCGACCACGCAGGCGAGCGGCGCGGTCGAGGTGTTCGGGATCTACTGGGGGATGGTCGACGCGGTCTGGATCTTCCTCTTCCCGCTGCTGTATCTGTTGTGAGGTGGTAACCGATGTTCGATGAAGCGAAGTACGTCGCGGTCTACGGCATCCTCATGCTCGGCCTCATCGTCGAATTGCTCATCGGGATCGGCCGGAGCCCCTTCGGCGCCCTCAGCGGAGCCGCGATCCTAGCGATCGCCGCTCTCCAGGCGGTCTTCATTTTCCTAGTCTTCATGCACGGGCGGTACGGTGCGCGGCCGGTCGCGGTCTTCGCGGTGATCTCCCTCGTGACCGTCGTGCCGCTGTTCATCGCCTTGCTGTACTCCGTGGTGATGCCTCACCACGGTTCCCTTCCGTAGGAGATGAGGTCTTGGCAAGAAAGCCGTTGCGCGCGGATGCGGCCGCCGGGATTGCGTCCGGGGTCATCGGGGCCGTGCTGATCATCGTCATCTGGATCAACCTGGTATTCCCCGCGCCGTTCGCCTCGGGAGGCGGGACGGTCTTGACCGGGCCCAACGTCGCCCTCAAGGAACACGAGTGGGGCTTCAACCAGTTCGCGAAGGGCGGCCCCCAAATTTGCGCGAACACAAACAGCACGAACATCACGATCACCCTGGCCAACACGGGCATCAACCTGCACGGATTCCAGATCGTCCGGGTTGACACTGGGGCCTTCGTCGCGGGATTGGCCAAGACGGACCTCCTCCGACCGGGAGAGCCTCCCCGCAAAATCGTGATCGACGTCAGCAAGATTGCGCCCGGAAGCTACGATTACATCTGTCCGGTCTCTGGGCACCGCCAGAAAGGGATGGTTGCGCCCTTCGTCGTGCAGTCCTCCTGCTAGATGCGTTCTGACGACCCGCAATCCGAAGGTCGGGACCCGTCCGTCGGCGAGGCGGGAGGGAGATTCGCTCTGCCGGCTCTCTTCGCCCACATCAGGGAGACGAGAGCCGCCCCGGTCGCGATCTCGACGGCCTTAGAAATCAGCCCGAGGGGATCGACCGCCTCGACCTCCCCGATCGGCCAAATGGCGACCATGCGAGTCACGACGTACGCCGCGATCAGGAACAAGGTGAAGAGTAGCCACGGGACATCGAACCGCGGTGACAAATGAGGAATGAGGACCCCGAGGATGATCTGGACCGGCGATACGATTTCGAAGAAGAGGGCCGCGTACGTCGAGGAAATCAAGTGCTCGTTGAAGGCGAGCAGGTGGATCGCACCGTCGAGGATGAACAGATAGCCGACGAGATATCGCTTCGCGAAGGCGGCGTCGCTCATCAACCGCCGGTGATGATCGTACGCCGCGCCGACGGCGGCGAAGGCGATCCCCTGCAGCATGAACAGGAACCAGAAGTAGATGTCCATGCCTCCGTGGGAGTCGCCCGTGCCCCCGGAGAAAACACCCAGCAGGTTCGCAGCCCAGGCCATCACGATGATGGCGAGACCGGCGACGAGAAACGAGAACTCCGTTGAGGCGTAGAACCCACGTCGCATGTCGGCTTCGGGCCATGGCGAGTCGGGACAATAACCTTCGGACCGAATGCTTCCGCGGCCCGGTGAGCTCCGTATCTAGCGAGGGTTTATCGAAGCGAACTCACTCGCGCCGGCCACCGATTCGCATGCCAATCGACCGTCGCCGACTCCTCCAGGCAATCGCCATCTTGGGCGCCATCTGCGCCTACACGACGATCGTCCTCGGGGGCACGGTGCGCGGGATGGGAGCGGGGCTCGCGTGCCCGGACTGGCCGCTCTGCAATGGCCACGTCGTCCCCGACCTTGGCGACCCCCTCGTCGCGGTCGAATACGCCCACCGCCTCGTCGCGGCCCTCACGACCCTGTTCCTCCTCGGGACCTTCGCGGTCTCCGTCCTCTGGTTCCGTCCGGACCTCCGCCTCGTGGCCTTCTCCTTGACCAGTGTGGGATTCCTCGTCGCGCAAGTGGGCCTCGGCGCCCTCACGATCACCAGCAGCCTCGACTGGGTCATCGTCACGATGCACCTCGCCTTGGGAACCGCAACCTTCGCGAGCAGTCTCCTCGTGGCCTTTCTCGCCCTCCGGCCATCGTCCCCGGATCTGCTGTACCGTCCCACCGCGGAATGAGCCTACTCGACGAGGAAATGCACCACGCTAATTGCGATGAATCCGATCAGGACGAACGGAAGCCATCGCGAACTACGATCGGTGACGAGACCTGCGAGAAACCCGCGGGCGAGGACGGCCAGGGCGAGCGAGGCCTCCATCGCGGCAAGGAAGGTCGAAACGCTCTGGGTTGTCGCGCTCCCATCGACGAGGCCGCGCCAGTCGAAGAAAAAGCCCGGCAGGTAGGCCGCGGGAATCGACGAAAGCGACAGAAGCAGGATAAGAAAGGAAGAACGGTGCCTCCATCCCGCCGCCATGGTGGGAATAAGGAGGACGGCGCCCTCCACCAGACGGTGCACGACCGTCGCAGAGACATTGACCGCATCGAGCTGGAGGATCGGGCCCACTCCGCCGACGAAGCCGCGTCCGAGGACCAGGCCGTCTCCGAAACTGTGGAGCGCCAAGAAGGCCGCGGTCGCCCACACGATCCTGGAAGGCTCCGGCCCGAGGAATGGCCCTTCGAAGACGAACCAACCGAGCGAGCCCCCGAGCCCGAGGCCCGTCAAAAGGAACAGGACCGTCATGGCCTCGCTCTCTCCGCCGAAGAGGAACGGCTTGCCCGCGAGGACGAATCCCATCGCATGGGACAGTCCAAGAAACGCGATGATCCCGGCGGCGGCGCCCCAGACCGCGGGTCGATGCGCCGCGATCCAGTCGCGGAACGAGAGAAGGAGGATCGACGCGAGGGGAATCACGCCGAACCCGACGGCGAGGACCGCGAGGTCCGTCATCGCGGCTCACTTCGAGCGTTTCGCGGCCTGCAACGCTCGCACGTGGTACACGGCCGCGAAGATCAGGACGCCGCTGAGGGCGATCAACATGATTGCTGGAATCAAGGCGACGTTGAAACCGCCCCCGGGCGATGGCGGGCCGTAAATCAACACGGTCCCGAACATGACGCCCGGATGGTACTGACAGTAATACGTGAAATTGCCCGCCCGATCGATGAGGAGGATTTGCGTCCTCGGGTTCCCGCCGGAGAAATCGCCCGCGATGGGCTCTCCGGGGCTCGGCGTCCGGCTTCCGTCGTAGTCGATGAAGAAGTCGTGCATGACGCTCGTGTCATTCGCAATTAAGGTGAAGGTCACGTTGGTGCCGGCCAGGAGCGCGAGAGAGGGTCCGGGCTTCTGAATCGTGGCGTTGCTGAATCCCCATCCGAGTCCGACATCCCCGTACAAGGTGACATTCGTTTGCGGCACTACGCGAATCGTCCCGAACATCGTGTTCGGATGGTAGGCGCATCGATAGGTCCACGTCCCATTTCGATCCGGCGTGATGGGGGCCGACGTCTGGGGGGTGGGCCCGGTGAAGTCGGGGACTTTGGGCTCGCCGACGTCCGGCTGCTTGTTGTCGTTGTAGTCGATGAACCAGTCATGAGTGACCCCGGCTTCGCCGCTCAACACGAGGATCACCGGATAGCCGAGGAGGACCGTCAGGTTTGGACCGGGCGTCGTGAGGGCACTTGCATTGAGGCCCCAGCCACGACCCGCGTCGCCGTACAGCCGAATCGTCGGCGGGCTCCCATCGGCGGAGGAGACCGGTGGCGAGCCGACCATGAGGAGGGCCATCAGGAGGACCGCGACGACGGCCGCGGCTTTAACCGGGGACAACATGCAGGGTCGCAACCATCGAATAATGTTGCAGGCCGCAGAACTCGGCGCAGTGAATCTCGTAGTTGCCGACCTGGAGCGCGGTGAACCAGTAGACGTTCTGGTGGCCCGGGATCACATCGATCTTGAGATCGAATGCAGGGATGTAGAAGGAGTGGGCGACGTCGATGCTTTGGAAGATCAGCTTGACGGAGCGGCCCACTTTGACGGTGAAGTCCCCGGGCGGGAAGCGCAGCTGCGCGGACGCGACGGACGGACAGGTGCCGTTGGTAGAGACGAACCCCCAGGCCCATTGCTGGGCAAACACGCACATCGTGAGGTCGGGATTCGAAGGGATGGTGTCCGTGACGACGAGCGTCTGGAAGGCGGCGACTCCGACGACGACCAGGATGATCGCGGGAATGATCGTCCACGCGGTCTCGAGCTTCCGGTCATGGGTCTTCGCGACGGCCGGTCCCGTCGTGTGCCCGGGCCGCACGCGGAACTTCAGGACGGCGTAGGCGACCAACACCATGACGAAGATGCCGATGCCGATCGCTGGGACCAGCACCAAGTAGAAGAGTTGCTCCGTCGCGCCTTGTCCCGGCGTAATCGGCGGCTGGGCCCTCGCGTTCGCCGCCGCGGTCGCGAGGACCGTCAGGAGGGCCGCGGCCAGGAGGAGCGAGCGCCGGGGGCCCGACATCGGCCCGCCGAATCCCGAGGGCCTCTAAAGCATTTGTGGTATTACGCGAACTCTCCATGCGAACGCCGTTCGAACGCGATCGATTGGAAAGCTTTTTGTCGGCTTGCGAAGTACGGGGAATCGCGGCCCGTCTCCGGGCCGGGTCGGAGATCCTCGATGGCGGGAGAGGTCGTCAGCGGTTATCACTCGCGGACCGAACCGATCGGCATCTTCCGATGGCTGACGACGACGAACCATCACGACATCGGCATCCTGTACCTCGCGAACTCGTTCCTCTTCTTCCTCATCGGCGGGGTCCTCGCCCTCCTGATGCGGTCGGAGCTCGCGTACCCCGGCCGCACGATCGTCGACGCCTCGACCTACATGGAACTGTTCACGATGCACGGGACGACGATGATCTTCCTCGTCTCGATCCCCATCCTCGCGGGCTTCGGGAACCTGATGGTCCCGCCGCTGATCGGCGCGAAAGACATGGCGTTCCCGCGGGTCAATGCGCTGAGCTTCTGGCTCATCCCCGTGGCCGGTGTGATCATGTGGCTCGGGGCTGCGAACATCGGGTGGACCGGGTACACGCCGCTCAGCGTGTACGACAAGAGCCCCGGCATCGACATGTGGATCGTGGGGCTCCAACTGCTCGGGATCTCGTCCACCGCGGGCGCGATCAACTTCCTCGTCACGATCTTCCGCCATCGGGCCGCGGGGATCACGTTCAACAACCTCTCGCTCTTCGTCTGGTCGATCCTCGTCACCCAGGGCCTCGTCCTCCTCGCGACGCCCGTCCTCGCGGGCGGCCTCTTCGTCCTGCTCCTCGACCGGCACCAGATGACCGCGTTCCTCTCCCCCCTCGTTGGCGGGGACCCGATCATGTGGCAGCACCTGTTCTGGTTCTACTCCCACCCCGCGGTCTACATCATGATCCTGCCCGCGATGGGCATCATCTCAGAGGTCATCCCGCGGATGTCCCACAAGCCGATCTTCGGGTACAAGGCGATCGCGCTCTCGACCGTCGCGATCGGCTTCCTGTCCTTCGGCGTCTGGGTCCACCACATGTTCACGACCGGGCTTTCGATCTCCGCGCGCCTCCCGTTCATGATCATCACCCTCGCGATCGCGGTGCCCAGCGGCATCAAGATCTTCAACTGGATCGCGACGATGTGGGGCGGCGCCATCGAGGTGAAGGCGCCGATGCTCTTCGCCCTCGGCTTCGTCACGATGTTCGTGATCGGCGGGATCAACGGCGTCTTCCAGGCGCCGATCCCCCTCGACTATCCGCTCCAGGACACCTACTGGGTCGTCGCGCACCTCCACTACGTCCTCTTCGGCGGCACGATCCTCGGGGCCTTCGCCGGCTTCTACTTCTGGTTCCCGCGGATGTCGAAACGGATGTACAGCGAGCGCATCGCCCGCTGGCATTTCGGCTTCACGATCGTCGGCTTCAACGTCGTCTTCTTCACGATGCACTTCCTCGGGCTCCTGGGGATGCCGAGGCGCATCTATGACTACAGCTCCTTCGGGCAGCTTCCCCTGATCTGGACCCTGAACTGGCTCGCGTCGATCGGGGCGTTCATCCTCGGCGCGGGGCAGCTGTTCTTCGTCGCGAACATCGTCTGGACGTTCGTCAAAGGCCCCGTGTCCGACCCGGATCCGTGGGGCGAGATCCCGGCGCAGGTCCACGAGCCGCGGGTACCGGGCGTGCCGGTCTACGCGATGCCGATCCACTCGATGGCGAACGGCGGCGTCCCCGAAGGGCCTAGCGAGCCAGGGCAATCGCCTCGAGCTCCCTGAGGATCTCCTCGGCGAGCCGCGAGGCCGTATCGTAGTCGCCGCTCTCGAACGCGGCGCGGGCCTGCTTCAGCACCTTCCGGATGTCGCTCACGTTCCGCCCGAGGTCGCGGGCCTTCTTCGCCGTCTCGAGGGCCCGGGTCATCCGCTCCAGGGCGTCGGCCCGCGAGACCTTCGGCCGAGACTCGGCCGGCTCTTCCTCGAAAATCTCATCCCGGAGGGATTCTCCGGTTCGAATAGGAGGGGCGACTATCGGAGGCGGCGCCATCGGCGGGGCCATCGGCTGCGGAATCGGGGGCTTGGGAGCCCGCGGCTCGCCCACCGGCGGCGGGGGCGGCGACCGCTCTTCCTCGGGCGCGACGTCGATGCCGCTCGCCTCGAGCGCCGCGGCGAGGTACTTCTCCGCCTCGATCAGGCTCTTCTCCTTCCCGGCGAGCCGCTCGCGTTCCGTCGCGAGGCGGTTCAACTCCTGTCGCAGGGTGTCCTGCAATTCGACGAAGGATTCGTGCTGCGCCGAGGACTCCTTCTGGCGGGCATGCATCTCCTCGCTGATCTTGAGCATGTCCCGCTCGCGCGCCTCGAGCGACCGGAGCCGCTCGTTCTGGAGCTTGATGAGTTCCTCCTCGCGCATCGCGAGC
>VBLT01000022.1 GCA_005878615.1 Methanobacteriota archaeon | reverse complement strand
GCATTCCGCTCCGGGCCCGGTGCGTCGAATGCGGCGGGAACCTCACATTGACGGTCCACGAAAGCTCCGTGAAGAAATACCTCGAGATCTCCAAGCGCATCAGCCAGCAGTTTGAAGTGTCGAACTACCTCCGTCAGCGAATCGACCTGATCGAGGACGCGATCGCGTCGCTGTTCACCAACGACCACGCGCAGGAACTCAAACTGGACGACTTCTTCTAGGCCGTCTGAAGGCGGGCCTGCTCGGACCGGATCTTGAGGGCGGCCGCGGCGGCGAGGAAGGCGCCGAACGCGAACGCGCCCACGACGAGCAACGGGAAGTTCGCGATCGTCAGGTTCGCGAGGTCCGTCGGCATGATGCCGGAAGTCAGGCCCAGGTTCTCGGGGCCATATACGAACACGCCGAGGAGGGCCAGGCCAAGGAGCATGAAGACGATCCCCGCTTTCGCCGCTGCGGGCGTGTGGAGGGTGTAGCCACAGGTCGGGCACACCCAGACCGCGTCGTCCGGAAGTTCCGCGTAGCACTCCGGGCAACGACGCGTCACAGGTTGGAGAGAAAGCTCGCGGGGAAATAGTTTGCGACCCCACGCGACGTGGATCCGGGAGCGGCATCGCGGTAACGCTTTATCAGAGCGGGCCGGTTCGCCGACGAATGAGGAAGTCCGTCAAGACGGCCCTCGCGGCGATCTTGCTTGCCGCGACCGCGATTCGCCTCTCGCCGCTCTGGTCCTTCCTCTACTGGGGATCCGACACCGGCGAATATTTCGCGATCCTTCAGAGCCTCCTTCGCACCGGCCACGTTTCCACCGTATACTACGGATGGGGGATCACGTACCCCTACTTTCCCGGCGTCTTCTTTCCGCAGGCGGGAGTGGTGGACCTGGCCGGTGGAGACGTCCCCACGGTCCTGAACCTCCTCATCCCCATCCTGGGAGCCTTCGCCGTCGTCCCGATGTTCCTCCTCGCGGTCCGCATCACGAAGGAGGCGCGTTTCGGACTCTTCGCGGCCGCGTTCCTGGCGGGGGCCATCCCCCATGCGTACACGACGGCCCACGCGGCGCCCGCCACCCTCGGGGACCTGTTCGTGTTCGCGGGTCTGGTCCTGTTCCTCCGGCTCCGCGCGGACCCGAAAGCCCTCGCACCACTGCTCCTGGTCTCGGGCGCTCTGATCGTCACGCACCACCTCTCGGCCTATTTCCTCCTGCTGATGGTCCTCGGGGCGATCGCCATCGGAGGCTTGGTGCGTCCTTGGTCTGCCCGCGCCGGCAGGATGCGCGAGATCGCCTTCGCGTCGGTCCTCATCGTCGGGACCCTCGCCTATTGGTTCGGCTATGCGACCACGTTCCGCGAGTCGATCCTGACCGACGTCGACATCCGACCGTGGTGGTTGTTGTTCGTCGGCTTCGGCTTCGGACTCCTCCTCTTGGCGGCGCTCGTCGCTCTCCGCCGGAGGGTCGCCTGGCGGTACCGACCTCGAGCTCCAGGCTTCCAGCCGATCGCGGCATCGTGGGTCGCCGCGGCAATCACCTTGCTCGCCATCGGAGTGTTCACGGTCCTGGGGGGGGTCCCCGGGACGACCGTCCACGTTCCTCCCGAGGGCCTCGCGTATTTCGTGCCGCTCGTCATCCTCCTTTCCTTCTCCGCGGCGGGCCGGCGATTCCTCGACTTCGAAAAAGACGGTTTCCATCCCACCGTCTGGCTTGCGGTCCTCCTGCTCTCCTCGCTCGTCGGCATCGCGGTCGCGCCGCGCGTAATCATTCCCTACCGGCATCTGGAGTACCTGCTCATCCCGTTCGGGGTCTTCGCGGCGGTGGGATTCTTCCGACTCCTCGATCTGGGAGGCCTCCGCGGGCCTCGGCGACATCTCGCCCTCGCGGCCTGCGCGGCCCTCCTGGTCGCGAACGGCCTCGCGGGCATCCCCCCGCCGTCCACGTTCGCGGGATGGAAAGAGGGCACGATCCCGGCGGGAATTGATCCGGCCTATTGGGCGAGGGACCATGTCGAGGGCCTGATCGTCACGGACCACCACGCGTCCTCGACGGCCTTCGGATTCGGCGGCTTGAACGCCACCTGGGATCGGGCCGTCATCGACCCGTCCGCGGTCCTTCAACCGATCCTGTCACCGTCCGGCATCCGAAACGGGACGTACCTCTGGATCGATCGGGACATGGAACAGGGAGTCCGGCTTCTTCCGTGGGAGCCCGCGAAGCCGATGGATCGCGAGTTGATCGCGCGTTTCGACGATTCGCCCTTCATGAAGGTCTTCGACAACGGATACGCCCGCTTGTACTGGATCGCCCGCGGCTGCGACGCTTCCTGCTAGCCTTTTGGTCGTCCATTACCGCTTGCAGGTGAGGAATATCTCCTCGCCCACCGAGGGCCGGACCCGCACGAGGAAGCTTTCCCCGATCCGAAACGCGCGGTCCCGCCGGCTCGCCACGGTCGTCAGGTCTCCCACGCGAAATCGGCCCGTCGTCCGGACCGAGACGCTGCCGTCGTAGACCAGATGACCGCTCCCGACGGTGCCAAACTCGACCGTCCGGAGTCCGGCTCGTTCGACGCAGGCCATCAAATTGCGTAGGGAGAACAGATGCAGGTGTCGCGGAGGGTCGAGATGGAACCACACGTCCCTGAATTTCCGATGGCCTCGGCTCTCCGCGTTCGGCGTCGTGATCGTCAGCTGTCCGCCGTCCCTGAGCCACCCGCGTGCCGTCGCAAGGACCCGAACGGGATCGATCACATGCTCGATCACGTGGTCCATGGTGACGACCTCGAGCGATTCTTGCGGGATATCGGCCTCCTCGATCGATCGCTCCATGACGTCGAAGCCCCGGCCCCGGGCAATCCGAGCGGCCACCGGATCGGGCTCCAGGCCGCGCACCCTCCAACCGAGGGTGCGCATGACCTCGAGGTAGGACCCGTTCCCGCAGCCGACATCGAAGAGTTCCCCTCGGACCGGGCCACGGACAGACCGGACGACTTGAGCACACTCGTCCCACACCGGGGGCACGAGGCGGACCAGCACCCCGATCCATCGTTCCGCCCGGCCCTTTGCAATCCCTCGATACCCGAGGGCCTCGAGGACGCCCCGGGACGCCTTCTCCCAGAATCCGTCGCCGACGAACGGGAGACGCGGTGTCTCGCCGTGGCTGAAGTACGACGTGTATAACTTCCCGATTTCTCCGGCCTCCGGTTGCGGATCCAACCACAGGTGGCCGCATGTGCCGCAGCGTCGCAGGCTCCAACTTCCCGGCGCATCCCAGTAGCGGTCCCGCAGGCCGGAGTAGAGGATCGCGCCAAAGTTGCGGCACAACGGGCAACGCGGAGCCTCTCGGACCCTGACGCCTTCGTTATCCGGCATGGGCAGACTCCGCATCGCGAAAGAGTACAAGGAGTCGGCGGGTGACTCGATGCAGGGTCCGGCTCGATCGTCGCATCCCACGGCATTCCTGTCCTGACAGCTTTATGTCAGTTCGTGGGAATCCGCGCCCGACGTGCGAATCCTCCATGTGACGAAGAAGTTCCCACCCGTCGTCGGTGGCGACGCGACGGCCGTCTCGTCCCTCACCAAGGTCCAGTCGCGGAGCGGTCACGATGTCCATGTCCTCACGTACCGGGCCGAAGGAATCCCGGAGACGGACCATGTCCATCCCGTGGGACCCGCGCAGACTCCGGATGGCTTGGATCGAATCGGGGCGCGACGATTGCGGGGAATGCGCGCGATGCGGGTGTGGTCCCGAGAACACCTCGCGACCCTCGGGATCGAACTCGTCCACGCGCACGCGGTCGATGTCGGTTCCGCGGTCGTCCGCGCGGCCAAGAGAGAGCGGATCCCGATCCTCCTCACGTGCCACGGTGTTTGGTTTCCGTACCGCCCTCGATGGTCTCTCCTCGGTTGGGTGGAACGCTCGTTGCTCCATCAGGGGTACGACGCGATCAGTTCCGTGGACAGCGCCTCGGTCAATGCGATCCGGCGCGCCGGATTACCGCGGGCCTTTCTCGTGCCGAACGGCGTGGATGTCTCTGAATTCCGCATGACGGGCCTTGCTCAAAGTCCCGTCCGATTCCTCTTCGTCGGGAGGCACGTCTTCCAGAAGGGGATTGACGTGCTTCTAGAGGCGACGGCCCTGGTCAAGTCACGAGTGCCCGAACCTTTCGTCCTGGAGCTGGCCGGAGACGGACCCGAGAGACAAGCCCTCGAGAGACGCGCGCGTGGCCTGGGTTTGGGCGACACCGTCCGGTTCCTTGGATCCTTGCCGCGCCCGGACCTCATCGAAGCGTATGGACGGGCGACGGTCTTCGTCCTCCCGTCCCGATTCGAGGGATTCCCCCTCGCCCTCCTGGAGGCCTGGGCCGCGGGACTGCCCGTCATCGCCTCGAAGGTCGGCGGCATCCCGGACTTGTGCAACGAGGGAAACGCAATGCTCGTCCCGGCCGGCCAGGCGGAACCCCTTGCCGATTCGATGATCTCCCTCCTTCGCGATCCGATCCGGCGGGAATCCCTCGGCGCGGTGGGCCGCGACCTCGTCCGAACGCAATACACTTGGGAAGCGATCGCATCGTCCTACGAGCGCGTGTATACGCGGTTCATCCCGACCAAGACCTGAGGTGCGACCATTTCTCACCATCTCCGAGCGAGCGTGGTCATCGTCGGCTACAACGGGGAAAGGTTCCTTCGGCCTTGCCTCGAATCCCTGACTCGGATGGATATCCCGGCGGCCGCGTACGAGCTCCTGATCGTCGACAACGGGTCGGGGGATGGAACCGTCGCGGTCGCGGAAAATTTCCGCAGCCAATTCCCGAACTTCCGCGTCATGCGGAACGAGCGCAACATGGGCTTCCCGGCCGCCGTGAACCAGGCCGCCGGCCTTGCCTCCTCCCCGGTGCTCGTCTTGCTCAATCAAGACACGACGGTCGAACGCCGCTGGCTCTCGGAACTTCTCGCCTCCCTAGAGCGCGACCCGTCTCTCGCGGCCGTGGGCAGCCGCGTCGTCAACGGCGGCGGACCGGCCCTCTATGCGGCAGCCCTCGAGGTCCTGTATGGAGGGATCTGCGTCGTCCACGAAGGGGATCGACGGATCGACGCCGTGTCGGGGTGTGCGATGGCCGTCCGGCTCGATCCGCTCAAGCGCGTTGGCGGGTTCGATCCGGCCCTTTTCATGTACGGAGAGGACCTGGACCTCGGGTATCGATTGCGCGCCGCGGGATTTCGGATTGGCTATTCGAGGGAGAGCGTCGCCCATCACGAAGCCGTGCGCCGGCAGAGGGCCTCGACGCGAGTGTACATGTTCTACATGGCTCGAAACCGAACCCTCGTGTGCGTCCGAAACTATCGGTGGAAACGCCTGTACCTGATCGCGGACGTCCTCGCTCTGTTCCCCCTCACGGCAACGGCCGAATGGCTCCGGTCGCAGCGCCGGCGGCTCGCCGTGCGTTGGCTCGTGGAGGCGCGCATGGACTCCCTCCGACGCAGTCTCCAGATGCTGCGAGAGCCCACAACGGTTTAATCCGCGTCTCGGTTCCGCAGGCCATTGAGCGGTCGCGCTTGGATCGTGGTCCTCAACTGGAACGGAAAGGAGTACATCCGAGACTGCCTCGCCTCCGCGTTCGCCCAGACGTACCCGGATTTTGTGGTGGCCTGCGTTGACAACGGGAGCACGGACGGTTCGACGGCGATCGTGCGCGACGAATTTCCGGACGCTCGGTTAATCGCACTGCCGGAGAACCTACACTACGCGCGAGGCACCAATGTCGGGATGCAAGAGGCCCTGGCAGACCCTCGATGTGAGTTCATCGTGCCGTTGAACAACGACACTCGCGTCGACCGGGAATGGCTTGTGAACCTCGTCCGCGCAGCGGATTCTCCGGGGGTCGGAGCCGTGGCCGCGAAGCTTCTGCTGATGGACCATCCGGACGTGCTGAACGGAGCGGGCATCTGGATCACGCGAGACGGCGCGGGGGTCGATCGCGGATGGCTCCAGAAGGACGAGGGACAGTTCGATCACGACCCGGAGGTCTTCGGAGGATCCGGAGGCGCCGCGTTGTACCGCCGATCAACCCTGGAAACGGTCGGCCTGCTCGACGCCGACTTCGTGGCCTACCTGGAGGACGTCGACTTGGCGTGGCGGATTCGGATCGGGGGATATCGGGCGGCGTTCGCGCCGAATGCGATCGTGTACCACAAGCACTCCGCTTCGACGGCCCCGAACTCTCCCTGGAAAACCTACATCAGCGAACGAAACCGGATTTGGAACCTCGTGCAAAATTACCCCTGGCGGTACGTGGCGCTCGCGCCTCCCTGGAATGTCGCGAGGAACATCGTGGCCCTTCGCCGGAGGATCCGGCCGAACCGATACCCGATTGTTTTCGGCCAGTCGCTCACGTTCCGCGACGTCGTTCGTGCGCACCTCCGGGGCCGTTATGACGCCTATCGGGGAATGCGACGTGCCGTGAGGAAGCGACGACTTCGCGATGCGTATCGGAAAGCGACTGCGTCCGACGTGGAAGGTTGGTTCCGCCGGTTCGGCATCCGAATCCGGGACGTACCGATCCATTGAGCTCCCCGTCGGGCCAAACGACGGCCAGGCCCTTGCGGCGATAGCGTTAAAGCGCGGACGCGAACTTCGCATGCGATGAGCAGGTCCGCGCTCGTCACAGGCGCGACGGGGCAAGACGGTTCCTACCTGATGGAACTCCTGCTCAAGAAAGGCTACGAGGTCTACGGGCTCGTCCGCCGCCTGAGCGTCCCGAACATCGGAAACATCCAGCACATCTTGGACGACGTGACCCTGCTCGATGGGGATCTCATCGACCAATCCTCATTGAACGCCGCGGTCCGGGAGTCGCACCCGGATGAGATCTACAGTCTCGCGGCCCAGTCTTTCGTCGCCACGTCCTTCGTGCAGCCGGTCTTGACCGGAGAGATCACGGGCCTCGGTGTCGTGCGGCTGCTGGAAGCGCTCCGGGCCTACGCCCCCGAAGCTCGCTTCTACCAGGCGTCCTCCAGCGAGATGTTCGGGCGGGTCGACCGGGAGCCGCAGGACGAGATGACTTCGTTCCACCCGCGCAGTCCCTACGGAGTGGCGAAGGTCTACGCCTACTGGGCCTGCGTGAACTACCGGGAGGCGCACGGCCTGTCGATCTCCAACGGCATCCTCTTCAACCACGAGAGCGCCCGGCGGGGGCTGGAGTTCCTCACGCGAAAGGTCAGTCAGGGGGTGGCGCGAATCCACGCGGGGCTGGCCAAGACGATTTCCCTCGGGAATTTGGACGCCAAGAGGGACTGGGGCTACGCGCCGGAATTCGTGGATCTGATGTGGCGGATCCTCCAGCACAAAGAACCGGACGACTTTGTCGGCGCGACGGGGGAGGCGCACTCGGTCCGAGAGTTCGTCGCGGAAGCCTTTCGACTCGTCGGAATCTCAGATTGGGAGAAGCACGTGACGATCGACGAGAAGAACCTCCGCCCGTCCGAGGTTTACAACCTGCGGGGGGATGCGAGCAAGGCGAAGCGCGTCCTCGGGTGGGAGCCGAAAACTCGCTTCAAGGATCTGGTGCGGATCATGGTCGAGGCAGAAATCGGGACTCTCGAAGAGGCGCGGCCGGCGAAGGGCGTTCCGGGCCGCTAGGGCCTCGGGGGCGAGGGGAAGCACGCGGTGCAGTGGGGATCGATGTCCCCCATGCCCTTGTGATACTCGCAAAAGCGGGCGGTCAGCATGAGATTGGAGCAAAACTGGTTGACGCTCGCGATCTGCTGGGAGAGGGTCATGCCTCCCGCGATGCTCTCCGCGAGGCCGTGGACGAACGGCTTGATCTCCGGGAAGAGATGGACCATTTCCTGGTCGACGCCCCGACTCTGGGTGTTGTAATGGCTCACCGCGGCCTGCGTGATCCCCATCGAGTGGGCCACGTCAATCTGCTTCATCTTGTGCGTCCGGAGGAGCTCCCGCGCGAGCCGAGCGCGGATCGTCGGCAGCAGCTTGGCGACCACCAGTTCTTGGGGCTGAAGCATCCTCGCGGCCTGGCCCGAATCGGACCGAAATGAATACTGTATAACATTGTATTTAACCGTGACCCTTTTTCGTTGCGAGCGCGGTTCTAGCCCTTTGCGCGGTGGCGGTTCGTCGGGAGGGGAAGCGTCGCATCGTGGGCAGGTCAGAGGACGCAGCACCGAGGACTTTCCCAGAAGTCGAGACCGAGCTGGACCAGGGTCGGATCCGTGGACGTGATCGCGTAGGCGTCCCCCTCTCGGGTCCGCGACATCGTCAAGACCTGCTGACCGTCGGCGACGAGGAGCATGCAATCGCAGATGATCGAACGGACTTCGGCGGCCTTCTCGAGTTCCTTCGCGACCGCCATTTCCGGGACCGCCAACCGGATCCGGACCCGCCGGCGCGAGGTTCGCACCAGGTCCTGCTCCAGTTTCCGGAAAACCGCTTCATCGGAAGCAAGGAAAACGACGTCCTTTCGGGCCGACCCGATAAGCGCCCGCGCCCGAGCGACGATGTTCGGCAAGCCTTTCACGATATAGGCGACATCCATCGCGGGCGCCTTGGTCGCGGCACGCAGCGGTTCCAGCAGGGAGGTGACGCGAACGGTGGCGGCCCGGCGACGATCGTACTCCGCTTGCACCATCTCGGACAGGCGGATCTCGACCTCCTTCGGCGGGACGACGCGGAACGTTTTCGGCTTGCCCGCCTGCACTTCCACCAATCCTTTTTCGGCGAGTTCATCCAGGGCATAGTAGATCTTCGAATCCGGAATTCCCGTCTTCCGAACGAGTTCCGCAGCGGTCGCCTCCGCCGTCCGGACCAGCGCGCAAAACGCATCCGCGGCCGGGCCACTCACGCCGAGTTCCCGCAAGGTTCCCGCGATCCGATCCAGAGACGATTCCAACGCTTCCTGCAACAGCGCGTTCGCGCGGGCCTTCCCTTCCGCCATCTAGGAGCCCGAGGGAGGGAAGATATATGAACTTGTCTACTACTTATCAGAAGTAGATAACATGGACCTGTCCCGTGGATCGGATGTTTCGCAGGAACGCGCGTCTCCCGAGCCCAAGGCCCGAGGGTGCTGCGGCGCCGGCTGTTGCGGCGCAGGCGGCTGCTGCGCGTGCTGCGGCTAGGACCGCACCTTTCAGGAGGCGGCCTCGAAAGGGCCGCCTTGACCTTTTTGCACTTGAATCGGGTCGAAGATGGCCGAGTCGTCACGGAGCCGCCTGCACTCGACGGATACAAAGGCTGGGGATCCCGCATCGGCGAGTCGACAGCGAAGCTCAAGTCCCCGCGGCGTGGTGCGTGGATCGTGGACCGAACGAACGAGGACCGGATTCGTTGCTATTTCGATGGTGCCTGCCCTCGGAACCAGTTCCGGAGCAAAGGGAGAATGCAAGCAGCGTTCGTCGTTGGCGACACGAAAGCGATCCGCGAGGTCCTCGACCTACAAGCGCCATCCGGTCCCCTGCGAAGTAACAACATTGCCGAGTACACGGCACTCATCCTTCTCCTCGAGCACATCCACCAGATTGCAAGGAGAACGCTCCCGAAAGGCTACATGATCTGCGGAGATTCCCAACTCGTCATCCGCCAAATGCGCGGCGAATATCGGGTCAAGACACCGCACTTGGTGCCTCTGCACGCGAAGGCGAAACAGCTCAGTTCCGATCTCGACGTCCAATTTCGGTGGGTTCCGCGGGATCAGAACCTCGCGGGAGTTCTCCTCGAGACCTCCGCGATGAAGGATCCGAAAGGCTCATCGCGAGGCATCTGAGCGGCTCAAGACCGAACCCGCCTTGAGGTCGGGTGGTCAAGTGCGATTGCCTCGCTGGACAATCGTTCCCATGGGGCCCGAGTCCAATCCTCGCGACGGAACCGGTCATCGGAAATCGGCGTTGAAGCACGGATATGCGCGGAGGTCACAAACGTTGGTGAGTGCACCCGGAGTCAAACGTGTTCATTGTTCGACAACAAGAAACGGCCGGATGATACCCCGGACGGCATAGACCCCGTCATGCGAGGCGACCCCAACATGCCCGAGCCGCGCCAGCGCGCACGACCTTCCATGCCGCG
>VBLT01000021.1 GCA_005878615.1 Methanobacteriota archaeon | reverse complement strand
GCCGACCAGGACCAGGCCGAGATGGGCGAGGGGCGCCAGGTCCCCGCTCGCGCCGAGGGATCCGCGGGAGGGGATCACCGGATGCACGCCGCGGTTCAGGAGCTGGAGGAGCCGGGTCACGAGGATCCGTCGCACGCCGGAATACCCCATCGCGAGCGTGTTCGCGCGGAGGAGGAGGGCGGCGCGGACCTCGTCCCGGCGGAGGGGCGGCCCTTGACCGACCGCGTGACTCCGGAGGAGGTTGATCTGCAACGCGCGGACGTCGGCGTCCGAGATCGCGACGTTCGCGAGCTCCCCGAACCCGGTCTTGATGCCGTACGCGGGGGCGCCCTTCGCGACGACCTTCTCCAGGGCGCGCCGACTCGCGTCCACGCGCTTCGCCGCGGCGGGGGCGAGCCGCACCGGTTCACGGCCGCGGGCGACCGCCACGACGTCGTCGAGGTCGAGGGACCGGCCGTCGATCGAACGCATGGAGGACCGCCGCGGCATCCCGCTGCGTCGATAAACGTTTTCTCGCGGACTCCAAAGACGTTAAGCGCCCGCGGCCCTTCGGGAAACCGGCCCATGCAGATCGTGTTCCTCGGCACGTCCGGATCGTGGCCGACGCCGAAGAGGAACGTGAGCGCGGTCGCGGTGAAACGAGGGCCGGAGATCGTTTTGTTCGACTGCGGGGAAGGGACGCAGCGGCAGTTCATGCAGAGCCGCCTGAGCTTCATGCAGGTGTCGCGGGTCTTCCTGTCCCACTTCCACGGAGACCATTTCCTCGGGCTGCCCGGCATGGTCCAGAGCATGTCGATGAACGGACGCGGGCCGCCCCTCGAGGTCTACGGCCCGCGGGGCGTGGAGCGGCTCGTCGGCGAGCTGCTCTCCCTCGGCTACTTCACGCCAGGCTTCGCGGTGAAGGCGAAGGAGGTCCCGCCGGGCGGGGCCGTGGACGGCGGCGAGTACACGGTCACGGCCCACGAGGCGGTCCACACGGTCCCGTGCCTGAGCTATGTGCTCGAAGAGAGACCGCGACCCGGGCGGTTCAGCGTCGAGCGGGCCGAGGCGCTCGGCGTCCCGACGGGTCCTCTCTTCAGCCGGCTGCAGGAAGGGGAGACGGTCCGCGTCGGGAATCGCACGGTCCGCCCGGAGGACGTCCTAGGCCCACCGCGCCGCGGCCGCAAGATCGTGTACACTGGGGACACGATGCCGTACGAGGACCTCGTCTCGATCGCCCGGCGCGCGGACGTCCTGATCCACGACGCGACGTCGGACGCGGCGCTGGAGGAAAAGGCGAACCGCTACGGGCACTCGTCGTCGCGGCAGGCGGCGGAGGTCGCGAAGGCAGCCGCGGTCGGCCTGCTCGTCCTGACGCACCTCAGCCCGCGATACGAAGATCCGACGACGATCCTCGAGGATGCCAAGAAGGTCTTCCCGAACACCCGAGTGGCCGAGGACTTCATGGAGATCGAGGTCCCCTATCCGGATTGAAAAGACGCGAGACACGCGACCCGGTCGCGTTATCGTGGAAGAACGATAACCCGATTCAGGCCCCGGAAACCATCTCAGCCCTCGTGCGTTGGACGAACCTCCCCATCTCCGATCGCGCTCGTTCCGCGTAAACGGCCACGCGCCGAGCGACCTCTTCGCGGGCTCGGGAATCCTTCGCCGGCCCGATGTACTCCTCGATCTGTTCCCGTCGACCTCCACGGTCCTCGTAATGCCAGAAATACAGGTACCGTCCTAGGCGAATCGTCTTCACACAGTAACCGCAGCCAATCATCACGGTCCGATCACCACACCGCCTGCGTGCCTATCGCGTTATCGTTATTTAACGATAACGACGGGTCTCGTGAACCTACTCGGCCGAACCGCATTCACCCGGACCGCGATCAGAGGAGCTTCATCAGGTCCGACTTCGTGACGATTCCGGTGACCTCTCCTTTGGAGGTGACGAGGACCGCATCGTAGTGCCGCAAGAGTCCCGCCGCGAGCTCGACGGGCGCCTTCGCGTCGACCTGCGGGAAGGCGGGCTCCATGACCTCGTCGACGCGGATCCGGGCGAGGTCCTTCGGGTCGCGGCCGGACAGGATCAAGTTGTTGATCACCTTGTCCGAGATCGATCCGACCGGATGGCCGTTGTGCATGACCGGCATCTGGGAGAACTTCCATCGGCGCATCTCGTCGACCGCGGTCTCGAGGGGCAGCTTCGCCTCGACGTACTGCACCTTCCGGCTCTGGATCTGTTCGACGAGGGCCTTCTTCTCCTGCCGCTTCAATTCCGCCTGCAGCGCGTTCATGATCCGACGCACGCTGTCGTAGGACGGGTTCATCTGCCGCTTCTCGATCTTGACGATCGTCGACTGGCTGACGCTCGCGAGGCGGGCGATCGCGGTCTGCGTGAGCCCCAGCGCCTTGCGGAGGCGGGGGATCTCCTCGAGGTCCGGCATCATCGGGTCCCCCGATGGAGCTCGGGTACATATTCCTGTCGGAATTTTCGACTCAATCGGATATTATTCTGAGGGCCGTCTTCGGGAGGCCCGACGATCCGATGTCCGGCACCCGAGGTCTCCGCCGCGGAGCCATTCCTGACAAAAGTGATATATGGACCCGGGCATCCACGCCGCACACCCGTCGGGGGACTTCCGTGGCGCGGAACATCTTTGTCGAGGAACTCGTCCACACGCCGATCGAGGAGCAGGGCGATGAGATCGTCGAGCGAAAGGGGATCGGCCATCCCGACAGCATCGCGGACGGCCTCGCGGAGACCGTCTCCGTGGCCTTGTGCAAGATGTACCAGGAGCGCTTCGGACGGATCCTCCACCACAACACGGACCAGGTCGAGGTCGTCGGAGGCCAGAGTGCCCCCAAGTTCGGCGGCGGCGTGTTCCTCGAACCCGCCTACATCCTCCTCGTCGGCCGGGCGACGACGATGGTCGACGGCATCCGCCTGCCCTATCGGACAGCCGCGATCCAAGCCGCGCATGACTATCTCACGAAAACGTGCACGAACCTGAACGTCGACGCGGACGTCATCCTGGACTGCAAGATCGGCCACGGGTCCGTGGACCTGCGAGGGCTGTACGACACGCAGAAGCAGCTCGCGAACGACACGTCCTTCGGCGTCGGCTTCGCTCCTTTCTCCGAGCTCGAGACGGTGACGCTGAAGACGGAGCAGCTGATCAACGGCGCCCTGAAGAAGGACCTCAAGGAGGTCGGGCAAGACATCAAGGTCATGGGGGTCCGGCACAAGGACGACATCCGCCTGACCGTGGCCGCGGCCTTCGTCGACAAGTACGTGCCGGACAAGGACCACTACCGGAGCGTGAAGGAGGAGCTGCGGGAACGGCTCCTCGACAACGCGGTCAAGTACACCGACCGAAGTGTGAAGGTCGACATCAACACCGGGGACAACCTCGATTCCGAGATCTACTACCTCACGGTCACCGGGCTCTCGTGGGAGAATGGCGACGATGGCAGCGTCGGTCGCGGGAACCGAGTGAGCGGCCTGATCACGCCCTACCGCCCGATGTCGATGGAGGCGGCCGCCGGCAAGAATCCCGTCACGCACGTCGGCAAGCTGTACAACCTGCTGTCCTTCGACATCGCCGACCGGCTGGTGAAGGAGCAGGCCGGCAAGGTGCGCGAGGTCTGGGTGCGAATCGTCTCGCAGATCGGCAAGCCGATCGACCAGCCGCAGGCGGCGACGGCGCAGATCATCCCGGAGAAAGGATCGAACCTGAAGGCGATCGAGAAGGACGCGGCGGCCCTGATCGACGAGGAGCTCGAGAACATCTACAAGCTCACGGACCGGATCGTGGCGGGCAAGGTCCGCACGTTCTGAGGGCGGACCGTCGACTCAACGTATTTATCCGGTCCGCCGGTTCTGCGTCCCGGCGTCGCATGGACGAGCATGTCGCGTTCATCGAGGAGCAGGTGGACCGCCACCATGCCTGGTTCTCGAAGTCCCTGCCGATGATCGCGTCCGAGAACGTCATCAGCCCGCTGGCCCGCGAGATGCTACTGACGGACTTCGGGGACCGCTACGCGGAGGGCCTGCCGCACGAACGCTACTACCAAGGCAACACCTTCGTCGACGAGGTCGAGGACCGCGTCGTCGCCTTGGCGAAGCAGATCTTCCGAGTCCGCCACGTCGACCCGCGGCTCATTAGCGGCACCGTCGCGAACATGGCCGTCTACTTCGCCCTCCTCGAGCCGGGGGACATCATGACCTCGGTGGCCCTGAGCCACGGCGCGCACATCAGCTCCGCGAAGTTCGGCGCCGCCGGCATGCGCGGCGTGAACAACGTGAACTATCCTTTCGACGTCGACCGGATGAACATCGACGTGGACGAGACGGCGAAGCTGATCCGGCTCGTGAAGCCGAAGGTCGCGGCGTTCGGACAGAGCGTCTTCCTCTTCCCGACGCCGTTGCGCGACCTGCGCGACGCGTTCGAGGACGCGGGATGCCACGTCTGGTACGACGGCGCGCACGTGATGGGCCTCATCGCCGGCGGCAGGTTCCAGGATCCGCTCCACGAAGGGGCGGACGTCCTGACCGGCTCGACCCACAAGACGCTCCCGGGGCCGCAGCACGGCATCCTCCTATCCGACTCCGAGGACGAGAAGTTCCTCAAGCGGCTGCAGCGGGCGGTCTTCCCCGGCGTCGTCTCGAACCATCACCTGCACGCGATGGCCGCCCTCGGGATCACCCTCGCGGAGTTCCTCGCCTTCGGCCGCGAATACGCCGATCAGATCGTCCGGAACGCGAAGGCCCTCGCCGGGGCCCTCCACGAGCGGGGGATCAAGGTCCTTGCGGAGAAGCACGGCTTCACGGAGAGCCACGCGATCGCCCTCGACGTGGCCGTGTTCGGAGGCGGCGCGGCGGTCGCGAAGGGCCTCGAGGAGGCGAACATCATCACGAACAAGAACCTCCTCCCGTGGGACACGTCGCCGGTGAAGCCGTCCGGGGTCCGCCTCGGCTCCCAGGAGCTCACGCGGCTCGGGATGAAGGAACCGCAGATGCGGGAGGTCGCGGACCTCTTCGCGCGGCGAATCGTGAAGGGCGAGGCGCCGGAAAAGATCGCCGCCGACGTCGCCGCGATGCGGAAGGAATTCAACACGATCCACTACTGCTTCACGAAGGGCGCCGAGGCCCATCGACGGTGGCGCCTCGCCTAGGTCCGCGGTCGCGCCGTGAGGATAGCCTGGACAAGCCGCTGGAAGGCCTCTTCGACGCCCGACCCCGTCTTCGCGCTCGTGTACATCCAGGGCCATCCGCGCTTCTCGAAGAAGGCCTCGATCTCGCCGGACGCAAAGGCCGGATCCGGCTCCAGGTCCTGCTTGTTCACGAGGCCGACCGTCGGGATGTCCCCCGCCACGGATCGGATGGAGGCGACCCAGGAGTCGATGGCCCCGAGGGTCTCCTGGCGGGTCTTGTCCGCCACCGTGAAGATCCCTTCCGCACCGTGGTAGTAGGCCTCCTTGAGGAGGTCGCGCAAGGTCGAGGTGCCCATGATGTCCCAGAGGATCGCGTGGACCGTCACGGTGCCCGCGCCCTTCGGGTCCTGGACGGTCAAGGTCTTCTTCGTGATCTTCGTCCCCAAGGTCGCCAGGTAGCGGTCGTCGTACTCGTCGAGGACGTAGCGACGGATCAGGGACGTCTTGCCGACGGCGGCCTCGCCCGCCATGCAGACCTTCAGCCGGATCCCGGGGGCCGGCCCGATCATCGTTCCACATCCTCCGCCCGCGCCCGGGCGGACTGCTCGGCCTCGTCCTCGCCGCGCATCCGGTGGAGCTTCGCCTTGAATCGCCAGGCGCCCGGATACGCGGGAGCGAGGCTCAGGACGCGATCAAGGATGTCGAGGCCCTCGGCCAGCTGGCCCCGTTGGGCGCGGAGGGCCGCCAAGACGAACAGCGCGTCGACGTCGTCGGCGTTCTCCAAGAGCCGTTGACGGACCAGGACGGCGGTGTCGGGACGCTCGAAGGCCGTCACGCGAAAGGCCTCCTATCGCCTCGCCCGTCGTGGTCCTGGGGCCGGAGGGATTCCCCCCTTCGCGCGACGAAGAACCCGAACCGCAATGGGTCGTAGGGCACAAGACCGAAGCACTGATTCGTGGGGCGCTATTTGAGGTTGCGACGCCGTTATCGGCGGCGGTCCCATCCGGAGAATCGGATCGCGGGCGGCAAGTTTTATATGGCAATCTCCTTCTTGCAAATCCCGACCAGCCCGAGGCGTGAGGGTTTCCTTGCTGGATGAGTTGCAGCTGAAGCGGGAGCGAGAAAACCAGGAAGCGGAACGGCACCGCCGGCGCCGCGACGAATTGAACGACAAGACGCGGGAGTGGGTCGAGAAGCGCGATTCGCTCAACGCGCAGGTCCGCGCCCTCGTCGACGAGGCGACGCAGCATCGGATCCAGCGGGACGAGCTGAACGCGCAGGTCCGGATCGCGAAGGAAGAGCGGGACAAGTTCAACCGGCGGGTGAACGATCTCCAGGACCAGCTCAATGACCTGAAACGCCGGAAGCTGCCCCGCGGGGCGGTCCCGCTCGGCAAGCTCCAGCAGGAATTGAAGCGGCTCGAGTTCAAGCAGATGACCTCAGTCCTGAGCGTCGACAAGGAACGGGCCCTCATCGACGAGATCCAGCGGCTGCAGGCCGAGGTGAAGAAGCTGGAGAAGTCCCTGGAGGAGAACGAGGACGTCAAGAAGCTGAGACCGGACCTGAAGGCGGCGCGGGACCAGGCGGAAGACGCCCATCGGCGGGTGTCGGAGCTGGCGGAGAAGGCCCAGTCGGAGCACGACCAGATGACGACCTTGTACGAGAAGAGCGACGCCTTGCGGAAAGAGGCGGACCGGGCCCAGGAGGAGTTCATCAAGACGAAGATGCTCGCGGACGAGGAGCACCGGAAACACATCGAGCACATCCGGCAGGTCCACGACTACGACAAGATCATCCACGGGATCTGGATGAAGAGCCGCGGGGTCCCCGAGGCCGCCGCGGAAGAGGTCGACGCGAAGCGAGAGGCGGAGCAGATCTTCGAGCGCTTCAAGAAAGGGGAAAAGCTGTCGACCGAAGACCTCATGACCCTCCAAAAGTCCGGCTATCTCTAGGGGGGCCGCGGGCCTTCGGAAGCCCGCAAGGCATGGCTTTTGTCACCCGCTATCCCGGTGGCAGTTCGAAGGCCATTCTAGGCGTCGGCTTTACAAAATCTTAAATATGGTACTAAGAATACAAGGTCGGGGGAATTTTGGGCTAGTTCGTTAGAGTGCATCCCATCCCTTCTGACAAGGCTAGCCCTCCCTTCTCTTTTTCACATCGCTGCTCTGAGTTCGCGCCAACGTCCTCATCTTGAGGCCGAAAAGGCCCCGCTCAACGATCCTGTCGGTTGTGCTTGCGCGTCAATCCGTTGGTATGATTCCGATCGCGCTCAACATGCCGCCAATCCAGCCGCCGACCAAGGCCGCGAACTGCCACAGGTTCGCGGAGGTCTTCCCTGTGAATCGGCGATGAAGGCCAGGACGATGAGTAGAACAAAGATGAGGGCGAGAGTGACGAAGACAAGCTTGAAATGCTTTGAGAACAAGGCCCGTCGCGCCAAGCTCGTTCTCCTAATCAGGATTGGCGCGGGCGAGTCGTGTCCTCCGCTGCTCGCTTCCCGACTTCTCCGGCGGGAACAAGAGGGGATTTCCCGCGAGCGAGAACCCTTCCGGTCTGCAGGTCAATGAGTGAGTCCTCGGTCGGATGCAAGAAAGCTTCGCGTACGAAGGTGAAGACGACCCGCAAGCCGCTGACCATGACGATTCCTAAAGAGGTACGGCGGTCCCCATTAAACTAGCTCGGCGAGCATCAATTGCGAGCTTGTATAGTAAACGTGAGACCTAAACAGCTTCGGCGGAGTTTGTCCGTCCTCGCTTGTCGTCCCTACGAACCACAGGCGATGTCTCGACATTTCCTGGACCATCCGCGCGAAGGGCCCGACCGGCTCCTTCCCCTTTCGAACCGCGCACAATCCAGCGACAGCGTCCATGCGTCGACAAGGCCCTGCCACCCGGAGGCTCAGACTTAAGCGGGATTGCCCCTTTGGTGACCCGAAATGGTCCTCGACAAGCTCGGAGATTCCCTGCGGGCGGCCTTGCGAAAGATCGCGAGGTCCAGCTACATCGACGAGTCCTTGATCAAGGAAATCGTCCGCGACATCCAGCGGGCCCTGATCCAGGCCGACGTGAACGTCCAGCTCGCCCTCACGATCACGCGGGAGCTCCAGCGTCGGGCGCTGGACGAGAAACCGCCGCCGGGCATGAGCCCCCGCGAGCACGTCGTCCGTATTATCTACGAGGAACTGGTCAAGATCCTCGGGACGAGCCGCGAGGTCCCGATCCAGAAACAGCGGATCTTGCTCGTCGGCCTGTATGGCCAAGGCAAGACGACGACCGCCGGGAAGCTCGCGAAGTACTTCCAGAAGAAGGGGCTCTCCGTCGGCCTCGTCGCGGCGGACGTGCATCGGCCGGCGGCCTACGACCAGCTCAAGCAGCTGTCCGAGCAGATCAACGCCTCTTTCCACGGCGAACCGGGCGCAAAAGATGCCACGAAGATCGCGAAGGCGGGCGTCAAGGCCCTGGAGGCCATGGACGTCCTCATCGTCGACTCCTCCGGACGGCATGCGCTCGAGCCGGACCTGATCAAGGAGATCGAGTCGGTCGGCAAGGCCGTCCAGGCGGACGAACGGCTCCTCGTTGTCGACGCGACCGTCGGCCAACAGGCCGGGCCGCAAGCGAAGGCGTTCCACGACGCGGTTGGCATCACGGGCGTCATCGTCACGAAGCTCGATGGCACGGCGAAAGGCGGCGGAGCGCTCTCGGCCGTGGCCGAGGTGAAGGCGCCGATCGTCTTCATCGGGGTCGGGGAGAAGATCGACGACCTGGAGAAATTCGAGCCGCCGCGGTTCATCTCCCGCCTCCTCGGCATGGGCGACTTGGAGACCCTCTTGGAACACGCCCAAGAAGCGATCGACGCGCAGAAGGCGGAGGCCCTCACGAAGAAGATCATGGCCGGGAAGTTCACGTTGCACGAGATGTACGAGCAGATCGAGATGCTCACGGACATGGGCCCGATGCGCAAGCTGGCCGCCCTCATCCCCGGGGTCGGGGGCAAGATGAAAGATTCCGACATGGAGGACACGCAGGCCCGCCTGCGGCGTTTCAAGATCATCATGGATTCGATGACGGACGAGGAGATGACGGACCCGAAGACGGTCAAGTCCTCCCGCGTGCAGCGGATCGCCCGCGGGGCCGGGGTGGCGCCGCGGGACGTGAAGGAACTCCTCCGAAACTACGAGACGTCCCGCAAGGCGATCAAGGGCTTCGCGGGGAACCGCAAGATGCGGAAGCAGATCCTCCAGCAGCTCGAGGCGTCCGGCGTCGATCTCGGGGAATAGGGAAGAATTCCGGAGAGACTACGGCAAGGTTAATGAAGAGCCCGGAAGCTATCTTCTGCATTCGGGGGGAGAGGGCACGGGGCTGAAGGAGTGGATTGTGCCGCAGGAGCGGCACTTTTTCGACCAACTGGAACAGATTGCCGGGACAGTTGATGAGGGCGCCATCGCGCTGCTTGGATTATTGAACGACTTCACCGACGTGCCTACGAAACGGATCCGGATCAAAGAGATCGAACACCGGGCGGATGAGCAGGTCCATGCGGTGTTCGAGGAGCTGAACAAGACGTTCATCACTCCCATTGACCGGGAAGACATCCAGGCCCTCGCGAGCCGCCTCGACAGCGTCCTCGATATGATCGAGGCCGCGGCGAGCCGGATCCACCTGTACGGCTTGGACAAGCCGACGGGAGCGATGATCGAGCTGGGACAGGTCATCGGGCAG
>VBLT01000108.1 GCA_005878615.1 Methanobacteriota archaeon | reverse complement strand
CGTGTGAAGGATGACCGCGCAGCCGAGCTCTTTCGCCCGCTCCATCGTGTACCCGAGAAGGTCGTTACATGCCGCGAGGACCTCCGCGGGCACCGGGAAGTGCGGCCGGCCGACCTCTCCGAACGCAACCGCTTTTCCATCCGCGATCAGGCGGGCGGCCCGATCAATCCCACTGCGCATCGCTTGAATCGCGGCCTCATGGCCGAGCGCTTGCCGAAGTCCGATGAATTCCACCGGATAAGGTCCGAGGGCCACGAAGACCTGCAGGCGCGTCGTTTCCCGGACCGCGGAGGCCATGGCGAGCGTCTTCGCGAAGGCTCGGTCGAAATCCTCCCCGCGGTGGATGGGCACATCCTCGTAGGGAGAGTGGGTCAACATGATCGCCGTCCCGCCCACGCGTTCGAACTCTTTCGCCGCCTGGACGCCTAGGAATTCCGGCCGCAAGTGGATGTGGTTGTCGAAGATCGGCACGGGACGCGAAACGTCCGGACGGCCTTAGGCCTTCGCGGTCGCGGTTCCCGCCGAGACTCTCGCTCGCAACGCCTGATTCATCTCCTCGAATCCCCGCCGGACATCCCGTTCGAGGCTGCCTCGGAGGAAGGGAACGAAGATCCCGCGGAACCGCTCGCTTTGGACGAACTTCGTCCGCCTCGGTCCGACGGCCTCCAGCTCGAAGATGTGTTCCCCATCGAACAATCGGGGAAGGACAAGCCGCCCGAGCCATCGGAGCTCGCGGTTGGGGACGACCTTGAGGACCTTCGGGCGGAACCGCATCGGTCGCGTGCCGGAGGCGCCGAGGAGGACGTCCAGTCGGGAGCCCTCGACCGCCTTCCCGCGGATGCTCCGGATGAACGGGTTCCAGTCCGGAAATGACTCGAAGTCGGTCAGCACCTGCCACACGCGCTCGACCGGGCCGTCGATCTCCGTCTCCGTGCGCAATTCGAGCATCGCGCTATCGGAGCAGACCCGCCGCCTTCAGCTCTTCCGTGATTTTCTCGACCGCTTGCTCGACGTCCTGGGGCTTGCGGGCTCCCGTGCATACGAGTTTCCCGCTACCGAACAGGAGCACGACCACCTTCGGGACGTCGATCCGGTAGACGAGGCCCGGGAACTGCTCCGGCTCGTATTCCACCTTCTCGAGTCCGAGGGAAATCGCGATCGCGTTCAGGTTGATCTCCGTCCCGAGGTCCGACGACGCGACGATGTTCTGGACCTCGATCTCCGGGTTCTTTTTGATCGGGATTCCGGCGGCCTCGATCTGCTTCGCCACGATTTCGATCGCCTGCTTCACATGCTCGAGGCTCTTCGCCCCGGTGCAGACGACCTTGCCGCTGCGGAAGAGGAGGGTCGCGGTCTTCGGCTCTTTCAGGCGGTAGATCAATCCGGGGAACTGCTCCGGCTCATACTCCGCGCCGCCGAGGGCGAGGGCGATGGCTTGGAGGTCCAGTTCCTCGCCTAAGGAGGTCGATGCGACCACGTTCTCAATCTTGATTTTAGCCATGATGACACCTCCGACGACCCGCGGTCCCGAGGGGTCCGCGGGAGGCCGGCCTTTAAGAGAGTTAAAAGGGGGTTTATAAGGTTTAGTCGCAAAACGGTCGTTATGGGCGGTTCACGGGGTGGCCTCCCGGGCCCGGACGACCGCGTAGAAGGCCTGGGTGAGCGGGACCGGCAACCGATGTCGCGCGGCGCCGCGGATGATCGGCCCCGCGATGGCGTCGATCTCGGTCCGGCGGTGGCGGTCCAGGTCCTGGAGCATGCTGCCTCGATTCGCCGCGGTCCTCTTCGCGACGAGGACGGTCCGATGAAGAAGCTCTTCCGCGTCGACTGCCGCGCCCTCCGCCTTCGCCACGGCCGCCGCTTCGCGGGAGATCGTTTCGAGGATCGTCAGTAGCCGTTTGTCGCGGACCAGGCGTCCGTTCGGTACGCCCGCGACCGCGGCGACCGGATTGATCGATGCATTCACGACGAGCTTCGACCAAAGCTCGGACCGAATGTCGCTCGTCAGCTCGGCGTTGATCCCGGCCTCTGCGAGCACATCGCGCAGGCGGACGAGCTCCGCCTCTCCGACGTTCGCCCAGGCCCCGAAGACGGTGTCTCCGACGCCGGCATGGCGGACCTCGCCGGGTCCCACGAACGTGACGCCGATCGCGGTGGTCCCGGCGATCACTCGTCGCGCGGCCTTCGCGATCGTCTCGGCATTCCCCAGTCCGTTTTGCAGCGTGACGAACACGGATCGGTCCGCGAAACGTTCGAGCGAGCCCATCGCGGTCGCGGTGTCGTACGCCTTCGTCGTGACGAACACGAAATCCGGCCGTGCGCGTTGGGGCACCGTCGTCGCTACCTCGGGTTTGGCAATCATCGCCGTCTTCCCGGTGATCCGGAGCCCCTGTTCGCGGATCGCATCGACGTGCTCCGCCCTCCCGATCAGCAGCACTTTGTGTCGGCGAGACAGCAATCCGCCGATGAAACTCCCCATCGCGCCGGCGCCGAAAACGAGGATCTCCACGAGCCCCGCGAATTCTCGCGGTGCAAAAAACGGTTTCGGTGTCGTTATCCGAATCGCTCGCTTTTTATAAAAATCGAAGAATGTTCGAAATTTCTTCGCTTCGCTACTTTTAAAACCCCTCAATCCATTACATATCTAGGGAGGAAACAAAACGGCCAAGAAGAAAAAGGGCAAGAAAAAGAAGAGATAGGCCGCTTGCCCCTACAACCCTGGCGATGATCCGCCAGTTTTGCGGGTCACCGCGAAGCACCCTTTTCCCGTTTTTCATTCCCCTTTCATTTCTCCGGCGAGCCGATCTGCGATTCGCAGGGGCTCGGGATAACCGACGCGCGTTGTTCGTTGAACGAGCGCGAGCGCGGTGCCGAGGGAGACGCGATGTCCGACCGAGACGTAGATCGGGCGTTCGCGGTTCGGAGGGATCCACGCGTATCCTCGGGTTTTGCCCTCAATTCGAATCGGGTGGGCTCCGGTCCCCTTGTCCTGCGTCGAGTCCACGCGCCCCGCCAGCGGATGCTTCGCGACTCCGACGGTCGGGATATCGAGTCGGACGCCGGCGTGGCACGCGACCCCGAAGAGGGCCGGGTGGAGTCGGCCATGCCCATCGATCATGATCGCCTCGGGCCGTTTCGGGAGCTGCCGCACCGCCGCTTCAATCCCGGGCATCTCCCGGAAGGCCAGATAGCCCGGGATGTACGGAAATGCAACCCTCGTCCGGACCGAAGCGACTGCGACCGTCCGGAGGGTCTCGACCTCGAGGGTTGCCGCGGCCGCATAGGCCGCATCCCCTCGATAGGCGATGTCGATGCCGGTCACGGATCGGATCGGCCCGGCATCCTCTTCGATCACCTGGGACGCGTGCCTCCGTTGCTCCTCCCGCAGCCGGCCGAGGAAGGGAACATCCGGAAGGGTATCGACGAACCTCGAATGTTCGACGCGACCGGCGGCGATCGGAACGCCTTCCTTCTTGAGCCGTGCGGTTGAGGCATCGAGGACGGGACGGCCATCCAGACGGACGACACGATGCGCCTCGAGCGTTTCCGGATGTTCTCGGAGCCACGTCGCCACGGCCCGCGCGGCTCGGACGTCGCCGAGGGCGCGGGCGATCGTCGAGCAGGTCGCCACGCGGCCGCGCGGGATTCCGTTCAAGGAACGGGCGAGGGCCTCCGCGAAGGTCGCGTCCACGATCCAGTAAAGGGCGACGCCCGCAAAACCTTTCTACGGAACGCCGCATCGACGCCTCACGAAATCCCTCCTGTTGCGCGGCGGAATCATTGTAACCCAGGACGCCGAGCGTCGCCGGCTGTCCGGGGACGTCCTCGTCGAAGGCGGGCGGATCGCTGCCGTTGGAACGACCGATCGTTCCGCGGACGACGTGGTCGATTGCACCGGCTGCGCCGTCCTCCCGGGGTTCATCAACCTGCACAACCACGTGGCGAACACCCTGCTGCGCGGGGTCGCCGACGACGTGCCCCTTGAGGAGATGCTTCCTAGAGCCGCCTCGATCGACGCGAAGCTCACGCGACGCGACGTGCAGATCGGCGCGCTCCTCGGATGCGTCGAGATGATCCGGTCCGGCACGACGAGCTTCCATGACCTATTCTACTGGGAGGACGAGGTGGCGCGCGCCGTGCGGGAATCCGGGATGCGCGGCTTCCTGTCATGGGTCACCCTCGACGAGTCGAAGACGACCCAACAGGGGAGTCCGCTCAAGAACGCGGACGCGTTCGTCGCCAAGCAGAAAGGCGATCCTCTGGTGACGCCCTCCGTCGGAGTGCAAGGCGTCTACGCGGCGTCGGAAGAGACCTTCCGGAAGGCGAAGGAGATCGCGGACCGCCACGACGTCCGGATGCACATGCATCTCTCCGAGACCCGCGGGGAAGTCGAAGGCCACCGGGCCGCGACGGGCCTCCGGCCGATCGAGTGGCTGGAGAAGATCGGACTCCTCGATCCGCGCGTGACGGCGGCCCACTGCGTCTGGACGACGATGAACGAGGTGCGCTCCCTCGCACGCCATGGCGTCAGCGTGGCCCACTGCCCCGTGTCGAACATGAAACTCGCGAGCGGCGGCGTCGCCCCCGTCCCGGAGATGCTCCAGGAGGGAGTCGTCGTCGGTCTGGGGACCGACTCCCCGATTTCCAACAACGCGATGGACGTCTTCGGGGACATGAAGATCGCGGCGCTGCTCCATAAGGCGAGCCGGTGGGACGCGCGCGCGATGCCGGCGCAAACGGTGCTCGACTTGGCCACGATCGGAGGCGCACGAGCCCTCCGCATGGAGGCGGAGATCGGCTCCGTGGAGGTCGGAAAGCGAGCGGATCTCGTGGTCGTCTCGTTGCGCGGAGCCCACACGACTCCTTTTTATCCGGAAAGCGTCATCAGCCACCTCGTCTACAGTTGCCGGGGGAGCGATGTGCAGGCAACGATTGTCGATGGACAAGTCCTCATGGCAGACCGGGTCGTTCGGACCGTCGACGAGGCGGACGTCGTCTCTCGGGCCCAGGAGACGGCCCGCGAACTCTTTGAGGCGTGAGCCGTGATCGTGGGCGTGGACGAGGCCGGCCGAGGGCCCGTCATCGGTCCCCTCGTCGTCGCGGGCGTCGCCGTGGAGTCGGACGTCCCGCTACGACAGATGAACTGCCGCGACTCGAAGAAACTCTCGCCGGAGAAGCGGGAGGCCCTCGCCCCCGAGATCGAGAAGGTGTCTCGGTTCGAGGTCGTCGTGATCCCGGCGGAGCAGATCGACGTCATGCGCGCCGAGATGTCCCTCAACGACTTCGAGGCGAAACTGTTCGCCGAGGTCATCGCGAAGCTGCGGCCGGAGACCGCGTACGTGGACGCGGCGGACGTGGACGAGATCGAATTCAAACGCTCCGTCCGTCGGGAGCTGGCCTTCGACGTCGAGATCGTTTCCCATCACAACGCGGACGAACTCTTCCCGGTCGTCAGCGCGGCGTCGATCCTCGCCAAGGTGTGCCGCGACCGCGAGATGCGGTCGATCGAGGAGTCGATCGGGATGACGATCGGTTCCGGCTACCCCTCGGATCCCGACACGATCGCGTTCCTGGAGAAATGGATCCGAGAGAAGGGTTCCCTGCCGCCGCACACCCGGGCGTCCTGGGACACCGCGAGGCGGCTGCTGGCCGAGTCCAAGAACCGGAAGCTGGACGACTTCGGGTCGCGAAAGCCATGAAGGAGCTCCTCGAAGAGGCGATCCGGAAGTTCAACGCGAAGGCGGCGTCGGATCCCGCGCTCCGGGCCGAGTTAGGCGACCTCCGGAAGACGGTCCTCATTGAGCTGAAAGACGGAACGAAATACCATTTCACGTTGAAGGATCAACACGTCGACGGCCTGATCGAGGGAGCCGTGGACCGCGCGGACATCACGATTTCGACCGATCAGGAGACGTTGCGCGGCTTGATCCTGCGGGAGATCGGGCCGTTCAAGGCGTATGCGACCGGCAAACTCCGGCTGAAGGGAAGTCTCGAAGACATTTCTCGGATCCGGAAATTCTTCTGACGCCGACGCGCGATAGGTTTATCCTGCGCCGTCCAATCCGGACGAAGGACCGCCGTCGCGAGCCTGCGGATCGATGCGCAAGGTAGCGGGGTGGGGTAGCCAGGATATCCCGTCGGGCTCATACCCCGGGACTCCCAGGTCCCCGGTGAGACACCCGGAGATCGATGGTTCAAAAGGGCCGGCAGGATGCGCCTCCGGCCCGGAACGTCCATCCCCCGCTATCGACCGTGGACCCCGCGCGGCGGCCTTTCGATGGGGCCTGGGCTTCTCGTTTCGCCACCTGAGAGGTTACCCTTGCATAAGGGTAACCAAAATCTTCCTCTCTATCCCCGGTTGGTTGGACTCTGATTCTCAGGTCGCAACTTTTATCGTCGATGGGCCGGGTGGTCCGACGCTCGGCAGGCTTTCAATGGATCGAGTGAAAACCGGCATCATCGGCTTGGACACGATGCTGAACGGCGGATTCCTGCCCGCGCGACCCTATGTGGTCTCCGGCCCGACGGGAAGCGGCAAGACCGTGCTTGCGGCGCACTTCCTCCTCGAGGGCCTCCGACAACAGGAACCTTGCCTGCTCGTGACCCTCGACGAGCCACCGATCGAGGTGAAGGCGAACATGGCCACCTTTGGGTGGAACATGGACCGGCTTAAGATCCTCGACGCGACCCCGGACGTGCGCGCGCACAAGCGCCAACGGTCGGTGATCGACGTCGGGACGTCCCTCGATGTCCGGGACATGGAAGACGTGACGGACATCCGGCAGTCGTCCCAGGTCCGGGCCCTCGAGGTCACCGTGCACAGCGTGCAGAAGATGATCAAGCAGGAATTCTCGCAACATCTGGAGCGGACGAAGCAGCGATACAAGCGGATCGCGGTGGATTCGATGACCGCCCTGAAGATGTTTTCCATGGAGGGGCAGGACAGTCGAATCTTGATCCAATCCTTCCTCCGGTTCCTCGCGGAACTCGAGGCGACGACCCTCATCGTCTCCGAACGGCTGGACCGGAAGAAGCTCGAGACCGAGTTCTTCCTCGGGCGCGGGGAGATCCGGATGCACAAGTGGATCGACGGCAGCATGATCCGCCGCGCGATCTCAATCGAGAAGTTCCGCGGTTCTTCGTTCGACGACAAGATGCATCCCGTGACGATCGGCGCGAAGGGGATGGTGGTCGCCCTCGACGCCCCCTCCCAGATTCGCGGCACGTCGCCAGAGGGGAAGCCGGAGGAATCCCTGCTCGAGACGCGCCTGATTGACGAAGTGTCGAACGTGATCGAATCCGTCATGCGCCAGATTGAAGAGGCGCACCGGCGGCAGATCCCGATTCGAGACGTCGAGGTGGCGCTCTCCCGCGCCATGCTGGCGTTCCAGCGGCGCAACTACCAGAAGGCGATGAAGATCGCCCTCGCTTGCGATTCCCAATTGAAGGAACGAATCATGGAGGCCCCTCCTCCGCCGCCCGTCGCGATGCCGCCCCGGCCGCCGGTGATCCGGTGATCCCCGCCACGAGGATGCGCACGGGCATCGCCGGCCTCGACAAGATGCTCCACGGCGGATTCGTCCCCGGTCGGCCCTACATCGTCTCCGGGCCACCCGGCGCGGGCAAGACGATCCTTGCGATGCAGTTCCTGCGGGAGGGCCTCGAGGGCGGGGAACGTTGTCTGTTCGTCTGCCTCGAGGAGCCGCCGAACGAGCTGAAGATCAACATGCGCGCCTTTCGATGGAACCTGGACGATCTGGACGTGCTCGACGCGAACTCCGACATCCGGCGCTTCGAGCCCACGCCCCTCCTTGAGATCTCCACGGAAGAAGAGCCCGCGAAGATGCGATCGATCGGGGAGCGGATTCGGAAGACGCCGGATTTCGAAAGCAAGGAGGTCTCGGTCCACTCGTTACAGCAGCTCCTCAAGACCCTCCTCGTGAAGAAGCACTACGAACGCGTCGTGATCGACTCGATCACGGCGCTACGGTACTTCTGCATGCGGGAATTCGAGGAGGCCGTGACGACGCAATCGTTCATGCGCTACCTCGCCGAATCGAAGGTGACCTCCCTCCTCACGGTCGAGCTGCCGGACGAAGCCGAGGTCCTCGCGGAGTCGTTCCTGGCTCGCGGTGAGGTCCGCCTGCACAAGCTCCGCGATGAGACCGGGATCAAGCGGTTCGTCTCCGTCGAGAAGTACAAGGGCTCGTCGCACGACGACGCCGTCTATGCATTCGACATCACGAACGCGGGCATCGTGATCAACATGACCCCACGGGCTCCCGTGGCTTCGTGAGCCTCGAATGCCTGGCAGCCCCGTGGCGGATGTCAAAGCGTGTTTTGTCTGACGAATGTATGACTACTTTTAAATAGCCATATGGGGATGCGGCCGGGCGTCAGTCTCCATCGGGATGGGATGGCACAATGAAATCGCTTCTCAACGAAGCTTTGGCCCGACACCAGGAAGCCGAGGCAAAGGAAGAGCGCGAGGCCGCCAAGGCCGCGAAGTCGCAGGAAAAGGCGAAGAACGGCGACGACCAAGAGATCGAGAAGATCGTCGAGTCGATCAACGTCTCGATCAAGATCGTCGGGTGCGGCGGTGGCGGTTCGAACACCGTCAACCGGTGCAGCGAGGCCGGCATCACCGGCGCGCAGCTTTGTGCGGTGAACACGGACGCGAAGCACCTGTTGTCCGTCCACGCGCCGAAGAAGATCCTGATCGGCAAGCGGCTGACGAAGGGCCTTGGCGCAGGAGCCCTGCCGGAGGTCGGGGAACAGGCGGCCCACGAGAACGAAGAGGAGATCCGCGGGTTCCTCCGAGGCTCCCACGTCGTCTTCATCACCGCCGGCATGGGCGGCGGCACGGGCACGGGGTCCGCCCAGTACGTGGCGCGCGTCGCGAAAGAGGAAGGCGCCCTCACGATGGGCGTCGTCACGATGCCTTTCAAGTCCGAGGGCCGCATCCGGATGGAGAACGCGGAGGCCGGCCTGGAGAAGCTCCGGCGTTTCACGGATACCGCGATCGTGATCTACAACGACAAGCTCCTGGAGCTCGTGCCGCGCCTGCCCATCAATGCGGCGTTCAAGGTCGCGGACGAAATCCTCATGCAGTCGATCAAAGGCATGACCGAGATCATCACGAAGCCGGGCTTGGTCAACCTCGATTACGCGGACCTCATGACGATCATGAAGGGCGGCGGCGTCGCGATGATCGGGATCGGCGAGAGCGAGGAAGAACGGGACCGGATCGAATACGCGATCAACGAGGCGCTCGAGTCTCCCCTGCTCGGCGAGGTCGACCTGACCCACGCGCGGGGTGCGCTCGTGCGCGTCGTCGGCGGCGGGGACCTGACCGTCTCCGAGGCGGAGCGCGCCGCGGAAATCGTCGGGCAGAAGATCAACCCGCAGGCCCGGATCATCTGGGGCTGCTCCGTCGACGACGAATTGGAGCACACGGTCCGCGTCCTCCTGGTCATCACGGGCGTCAAGTCGAAGTCCCTCCTCGGCAAAGAGGTGTACACCGGTCCGGTGAAGACCTCCGCCGAAGTGGACGAAGTACGCTGACCTCCTCCTCTTTTTCCCCAACCTTTTTCCGTTTCCTTCCAATCCGCCCGAGCGTGAGCACCCATCGTCCTCGCTATCGATACGTCGCCTTTCGCTTGGGCGGCGCGCGGCCCTTCCAACGGGAGGAGGTCGCCGCGGCCCTGCGAGCGTTGTCGCCCCGGCTCTGGCTCGTCCAATTCAACGGCGGCTCGGGGCTCGTCCGGACGACGAACCTCGAGAAGGACGCCGCCATCCGCGCGCTGAACGGCCTCGATCGGGTCGCCGGAGAGCGCGTGCAAGTGACGACCGTCGGCACATCGGGGACGATTCGCGCCGCGACGCGGAACTATCTGACGTCGAAAGACCGGGCGCGACGAGGACTGGCAAAAGAACCCTTATAAGTGACCGCTTTATTAGCGGCCCGAGGTTTATCAGATGCAGCCGGGCCAGATGGCCTATGACCGAGCGATCACGGTCTTCAGCCCCGACGGCCGCCTGTTCCAGGTCGAGTACGCACGGGTCGCGGTGACCCGCGGCAATACCACGGTCGGCCTGAAGTTCAAGAACGGGATCATCCTCATGGCCGACAAGAAGATCGGCTCCCGGCTCGTCGAGACCTCCTCGATCGAGAAGATTTTCCAGATCGACGAGCATGTTGGCGCGGCCACGTCCGGCCTCGTCGCCGACGCCCGGGTCCTCGTCGACTATGCGCGGCTCGTCGCCCAGATTAACAAGGTCACCTACAGCGAACGGATCGGCGTGGACCTCCTCGTGAAGCGCATCTGCGACTACAAGCAGAACTACACGCAGTACGGCGGGGTGCGGCCGTTCGGGACCGCGCTGCTCGTCGCGGGGGTCGACGACCTCGGCACCCATCTGTTCGAGACGGACCCGAGCGGCGCCCTCGTGTCGTACAAGGCCGGCAGCATCGGGCAAGGCCGCCAGGCCGTCATGGAGCTCCTCGAAGAGAAGTACAAAGAGGGCATGTCCCAGGACGACTCGATGGTCCTGGGCCTCGAGGCCTTGCAGAAGGCCTCCGAGGGCGAGAAACTCGACGCCCGCGCGATCGAGGTCGGGCTCATCGTCGAAGGCGAGAAGTTCCGGCGCCTGTCGGAGGCGGAAGTGGGCCAGTACCTCACGCGGGTCCCCCACGCCTCCTAGGCGAAGTCATGCCCAAAGAGCTTCGAAGCGACCGGCGGGACGACATTTTCAAGGAATACGTCATCGCCCGGGTCGAGAAATCAGGCGAGAAGTTCGAGGTCCTCGTCAAGCCCGAGGCCGTCGCGAAGGTCCGCGACGGGAAGGAGGTGGACCTCCTGAAGGAGCTCGCGATCGACGAGGTCTTCAAGGACGCCCACAAGGGGTCCAAGGCCTCCGAGGAGAAGATGGCGGAGTTCTTCGGGACGACGGATCCCCTCGCGGTCGCGAAGCAGATCATCCAACGCGGCGAGATCCAGCTGACGACGGAACAGCGCCGCCAGATGCTCGAAGCGAAGCGCAAGCAGATCGTCCAATACATCGCCGCGAACGCGATCAATCCGCAGACCGCCGCCCCGCATCCCCCGCAGCGGATCGAGAATGCGATGGAAGAGGCCAAGGTCCACATCGATCCGTTCAAGCCGGTTGAAGAGCAGGTCAAGGAGGTCCTCGACGCGTTGCGTCCGTTGATCCCCATCCGGTTCGAGAAGGTGCGGATCGCGGTGAAGCTGAGCGCGGAGGACAGCGCGAAGACGTACGGGGACATCAAAGGCTTCGGGACGATCCTGAAGGAGGAATGGTCTCCGACCGGGGCCTGGCTTGGCGTCGTCGAGATGCCCGCCGGCCTGCAGACGGACTTCCTCGAGCGGCTCAACGCGAAGACGAAAGGGAACGTCGAGACGCGCGTGTTGAAGGCCGACCAGCGAATCTAGGGAATCCCTCGACCAGGAGATCGGACTCGCATGCCGGGCTACGCCCTCCGTTGGATCTCTCCGGCCGCGGGGTTCTACGCGTCCGTCGCTCTGACCGGCTTCTGCGTCGCCGCGACCCTCTTCTTCGCGCTTTCCACGAACCTCGAATCGTTCGTCATCGGGTTCGGCAGCCTCTCCGTCATCGTGGGCGGAGGTGCGGTTTACGCCTGGTGGGATTGGAAGCATCCCGCGCAGGGTCCCAACCGTCCAATTCACTGAACTCGACGGTGGACCCGCGCCCCTGTTGCCGAGGCGTCGACGGATTTCCGAGCCGAGCACCCAAAGGCTCAAGTAGCCGCCTCCATTTCGACGCGTTGCGTGAGAGCGAGACACCAATGGAAAGTAGCGGGTCGCTCCGCCCGATTGTCATTCCGGGCGAAGCCGTCGGCGGCCCCGGGCTGAAGCCTGGACCGGGAACCTACAGCGAGGGCGGGCAAGTTTTCGCGGCGCAATTGGGCATTCGGAACGAGCATGACGGCCTCGTGAGCGTGACCCCCCTCAACGGCCGGTACATCCCTCAACGAGGGGACGCGGTCATCGGCGAGGTCGTCGACCTCGGACCGTCCCACTGGCTCGTCGACATCAACTCGCCTTATCCTGCCCCTCTCCACGCGACGGAGTCCCCGTGGCGGGTGGAGTTCGGCGACACGTCTCGCTATCTGAAGGTCGGCGACGTCATCATGGGCCACGTGCTCAGCGTGGACGAAATCAAGCGGGTCCAGCTGACGATGCAGGAGAGGGAGGCCCGCCGCCTCAACGGCGGCATCGTGATGGAGATCTCCCCGACAAAGGTCCCCCGGGTCATCGGGAAACAGGGGAGCATGATCTCCCTCATCACGGAACTCACGGGATGCCGCATCTACGTGGGACAGAACGGGCGGATCTGGCTGGACGGAGAGGACCGGGACACCGCCGTCGCCGCGAGCGCGATCCGCCTGATCGAGGAGCGCGCCCAATCCTACGGGCTCACGGAGGCGGTCCGGGAACTCATCGAACGAGAGCGACGGTCCACGACGGGCGGGAGGCCCGCCTGAGGAGTAATTCGTATGGAAGACATCGAGCACATCGAGAAGGAGATGAAATTGATCAGGGCGGATGGCCGACGGCTGGACGGTCGGAAACCGGACGAGCTGAGGCCGGTCCGGATCGAAGCGGGAATCCTCCGGCGGGCGGACGGGTCCGCGTACATCGAATGGGGCGGCAACAAGGTGCTCGCCGCCGTCTACGGTCCGAGGGAGGCCCATCCGAGGCACCTGCAGGACCCGGCGCGGGCGCTCGTCCAATGCCGGTACAACATGGCCCCGTTCAGCGTGTCCGACCGGAAGCGGCCGGGGCCGGATCGGCGGTCCGTCGAGATTTCCAAGGTCATCTCGGAGGCGTTCTCGGCGGTCGTCTTCCGCGAGCAGTTCCCGAGGACATCGGTCGACATCTTCATCGAAGTGTTGCAGGCCGATGCGGGCACGCGGTGTGCCGGTCTGACGGCGGCGAGCGTGGCCCTCGCGGACGCAGGCGTGCCGATGCGGGATCTGGTGGCCTCCTGCGCGTCCGGCAAGATCGACGGCGTCGTGTGCCTCGACCTGAACAAGGAGGAGGACAACTTCGGGGACGCGGACTGCCCCCTCGCGATCGTCCCGCGGACCGGCGAGATCGTGCTCCTCCAGATGGATGGCCATCTCACGTTGGACGAGTTCCAGAAGGCCATGGAGCTTTCGATTGGCGCCACGCACCGCCTCTACGAGATGCAGCGAGATGCCCTGCGCCGACGGTACTCCACCACGTTGGAGGACATCCTGAAGGAGTCCCCGCCCCTACCGGCGCCACCGGCGCCCGAGTTCGAGCCTCCACCGCCCCCGCCGGAAGACGACTTCGGACCGGAGGGGATCTGATGAGCGAGGAGATCGTTTCGGACCTGATGCGGGCCCACGTGTATCGGCTCGCCTCGACCGGCCAACGGGTGGACGGCCGCGCGCTCGACGAGCCGAGAAAACTCTCCCTCGAGCGCACCTACGTCAAGACCGCGGAAGGGAGCGCCCGCGCGAAACTGGGGAACACGGACGTCCTCGTCGGCATCAAGATGTCCGTCGGCGAGCCGTACCCCGACACCCCGAACACGGGCGTGCTGTCGACGAGCGTCGAGATGGTCCCCTTGGCGAGCCCGACGTTCGAAGCGGGCCCGCCGCGGCCGGACGCGATCGAGCTCGCCCGCGTGGTCGACCGCGGAATCCGCGAATCGAAGATGGTGAACATGGAGAAGCTGTGCATCACCCCGAAGGAGAAGGTCTGGGTCATGTTCATCGACATCCACGTGCTCGACTACGACGGGAACCTCTTCGACGCGTGCTCCTACGGCGCCACCGCGGCCCTCGGGTCGACGGTCGTCCCGGCAAAGAACCAGGGCCTCGGGGACGACTTCGCCCTCCCGGTCGAGCATTGGCCCGTCAGCGTCACGACCGCGAAAATCAAGGACGTCCTGTTCGTCGATCCCGCCCTCGACGAGGAGCGGATGTCCGATGCGCGGATCACCGTGACGACGGATGAGAACGGCGACATCCGGGCGATGCAAAAAGGCTTAAGTGGAAGCTTTACTTACGACGAAGTGAAGCGGATTATCGAGACGGCCCAGCGCGTTGGCCGCGGGATCCGTCCGTTGCTACGCTCCTCTTGAGGTCCTCCATGGCACGTCGCACGCGGAAGGCGGGCAGTGTCGCCCGGTTCGGGCCGCGCTACGGAGTCCGGATCCGCCGCCGGGTCCAAGAGATCGAGGAGGGCCGCAAGCATCGCCACACCTGTCCTCGGTGCGCCGCAATCGCGGTGCGCCGCGCGTCGACGGGCGTTTGGGAATGCCGTCGATGCGGGTACGTGTTCGCCGGCGGCGCGTATCGCCCCATCGTGACGACGTCGTTCAAACGGGAAGTCGAAGAAGCGGGCAAAGAGGCCGAGTCGAAACCGGAGGCCGCCTGAGATGTACAAGTGCGCCAAGTGTCTCGAACCGATCCGGGCCAACATCAACACGGTCGGGATCCAGTGCGAACGCTGCGGCTCGAAGATGTTCTACAAAGAGCGGCCGAATGTGAAGAAGGTCGTCAAGGCGCGATGACCATGCGTCGCGCGACGATCACGTTCGCGGGCCCGGATGCGCGGGTCGTATACGAGTCGCTCCGTCCGGAAGCCGGTCGAGATGTGCCGAAGGCACGCGTCTCCTTGCGCGCGTCCCGAGGTCGCGTCGCCCTTACGATCGTCGCGGACGACACGGGCGCGCTACGGGCGGCGGTGAACTCGTACCTGCGGTGGGCGGACGTTGCGGCGCGCGTGCGGCGCGAGGTGACGTCGTGAAGGAGATCTCGCCCCAACTGCAGAATCAAATCGCCCAATATCAGCAGCTGCAGAACCAACTCCAGGTCCTCGCGAGCCAGCGCGTGCAACTCGAGGCCAAGCTTCGGGAGATTGAAGGCACGCTGGAAGAACTGAACAAGGTCTCCGGGGACACGCCGATCTACAAGAGCATCGGCATGCTCCTCGTCCGTCAGGACGACCGCGAGGCGCTCAAGAAGGAGCTCGAGGAGCACAAGGAGACGCTGACGATCCGAGTCAAGTCCCTCCAGAAGCAGGAGAAGGCCCTCTCCGGGCGCTACGAAGACCTCGGGGGGAAAATCCAGGCGGCGCTTGGGCAATCCCCCGCGGCCGCCGAGAGTAATTGAGCGCCTGAAGGCGCTCGCTGCAAATCCTTATATCAACAGGTCCATTGGCGAATTCGTGACCGAGGATTCCGGCACCTCCGAGGACGATTCGGCCCCGGAAGAAGAGGAATCCGACTCCGAGGAATCGGCCGACGAAGAGTCGGCCACGGAGGAGCCCTCCGCTCCGGAACCGTCGCGGACCGCGGGCTCGGCGCTCCCACGGCCGCCCCCGAGTATCAGTCGTTTCATCATGATCTTCCTCGGGCTCCTCGCCATCTATGCGATCATCAGCCCCGACGTCGGGATCGGGTTCGCCTCGATCGCGGACAAGGCCCTTGCCCCGGCCATCGGGTTCGGGGGCGCCTACCCGACCCTCACGATCCTCCTCGCCGGCATCCTGACGACGACGATCTCCTCCGTCATCCGCGACCACTACACGAACTGGGTGAAGATGGCGCGGACGCAGAAGGTCATGGCCTCGTGGCGGCGGGAGCAGATGGAGGCCATGCGCAAAGGTCAGACGACGAAACTCGCGAAGCTCAAGGAGGCCCAGCAAGGTTTCCTGAAGGACACGATGGAGATGCAGACCACGCCGCTCAAGTCGATGGCCTGGACGCTCTTCCTGTTCATCGTGATCTTCACCTGGCTACGGCTCTTCGTGGACGTGACCTTGTCGAACCTGGGCAACCAATGGATCGCAGTCCCCTGGTCCGACCACGTGTTCCTGAACTCCGCCTACCTCTTCCCTTCCTGGGTCCTCCTCTACTCCCTCCTCGCGATCCCCTTCGGCCAGATCGTCACCCGAGTCCTGAAGTACGTCCGCTTCCGACGGCGCCTCGAGGAGATGGGGGTCTCACACCAAATCGGGCCGACCGAGACCGCGTGAGGGGACGCGGATGATCTTGGTGATCGGCGGGCCGCCGGGCAGCGGCAAGACGACGGTCGCCGAGCGGTGGGCGAAGGCCCATGCGTACTCTCTCATCTCCGCGGGGACGAAGTTCCGAGCCATGGCGAAGGCTCGCGGCCTGACGCTGGAGGCCCTCGGTCGTGCCGCGGAAAAGGATCCATCAATCGACCGCGCCCTCGATCGCGCGATCCTCGAGGAAATCCGCGCGAAGGAAGCCGCACGAACGAACGTGGTGGTCGACGGGCGGATCCAGGCGCACCTCTTGACGAGGGAGGGGATCCCGTGCCTGAAGGCGCTGATCGACGCCCCGCTCGAGGTGCGGGCCCAGCGGATCGCGCAACGGGAAAAGAAACCGGTGGCCGAAGCCCGGCGGGAAATCGTGGCGCGGGAAGAATCCGAACGGATCCGGTACAAACAGATCTACGGCATCGACTTGCGGGACACGAGCGTCTTCGATTTCGTGATCGACTCTGCCGACAAGACGCCGGACGAGATCGTCGTGACGGTCGCCGCGCGGGTGCGGGGATGAGCGACCTCGTCGTCCTCCATGAAACCCCGGATTCGAAGCACGGAACCCGCCCGGAAGACCGGTCCCTCTCAGAGCGGATCCGTCTCGGCGTGGCGATTGTGGACAAGCCCGCGGGCCCGACGTCGCATCAGGTGAGCGCCTGGGTCCGGGACATGTTCGAGGTGCGCAAAGCGGGGCACTCCGGCACCTTGGATCCGCGCGTGACGGGCGTCCTCCCGGTCGCCCTCGCGGATGCGACCCGCGCCGTCGAAGCCCTCCTCGCGGGAGACAAGGAATACGTCGGCGTCCTCCAGCTCCATCAGGATGTGGACCCCCGACGCGTCCGATCGATGATGCAGCGTTTCGTCGGAGAGATCTACCAGGTTCCTCCGGTCCGATCGGCGGTGAAGCGGGAGCAGAGGACCCGGCACGTCTACGAACTCGAACCGCTCGAGGTCGATGGACGAGACGTCCTCTTCCGCGTGCGCTGCGAGTCCGGGACGTACATCCGCACGCTCGCCGTGGACCTCGGGGAAGCCCTCGGGGTCGGCGCGAACCTGGTCGACCTCCGCCGCACACGGACGGCCGGCTTCACGGAGTCGGACGCGCGGCCGTTGAACGCGTTCCGGGACGCGCTGGCCTTCGCGAAGGAGGGTGACGAAACCGCGGTCCGGACCATCCTCCGGCCGATGGAGGACCTGTTGCGCCACCTGCCTCGGATCGTGGTGAAGGACACCGCCGTCGACTCCATCTGCCACGGAGCCAACCTCGCGGTCCCCGGGGTCGCCAAGCTCTCGCCGCATATCCATCGCGGCGCATCCGTCGGCGTCTTCACAGGAAAAGGGGAGGCGGTCGCCCTGTCCAAGGCCTTGATGACGACGGACGAAATCGTAATCGCGAAATCGGGTGCGGCCGCCGACACCGGCCGGGTCTTGATGGAGCCTGGGACCTACCCGAAACTCTGGAAGTGACCATGGCCGTGGATGAGTGGGGCTTCGATTCCGATCGACAGGCGAGGGCGCGAGACCTCCGTCGACGACGGCTGCGGCTCTCGGCGGGGCGGACCCTCGTCTCCGGCGTAGCGGTCATCGCCCTCATCCTAGGGGGGTCGTTCCGGCTCCGAGATTCCGTCCTCTCGTTCCATTGGCCTTCCTGGGCCTCCTCCGTCCTGTTCCTCGCCCTCCTCTACGCGCTCTTCCTCGCGATCGAACTCCCTTTCGCCTTCCTCGGCGGATACCGGTTGGAGAAGGCCGCGGGGATGTCCTCGCAGACGCTCGGTAGCTGGTCGAAGGACTTCGGCAAGGCGGCGGCGCTTGGCCTGGCAGCGTCCATCGCCGTGGGCGGCGCCCTCCTATGGTTGCTGGCCGCCTCACCATGGTGGTGGGTCGCGGCTTGGCTCCTCGGAGTCGCGGTGTCTGCACTCCTCGGGTTCCTCGCTCCCGTCGTCCTCGTGCCCCTCTTCTACCGATTTCGACCGCTGAGCGATCCGGGTCTGCGGACCCGGTTCGAAGCGCTTGCGGCGAAGGCACATGTGCCAATCGTCGGAGTGTTCGAACTCCGAGCGTCGGCCAAGACGCGCCGATCGAATGCGGCGGTGATGGGGTTCGGTCGGACCCGGAGGGTCCTCGTGACGGACACCCTCCTCCAGGCCTTCTCGCCGGAGGAAATCGAGACGGTCCTCGCCCACGAGTTAGCCCATCAGAGGAATCGAGATCCGATTCGCGGATTCGTCGGAGGATCCCTCGTCTCCTTGGCAATCCTCGCCGCCGCCGCTTGGACCTATGCCGCCGTATACCCTTCCTTCGGAGTCCGCTCGCCCGGAGACATCGCGGGCCTCCCGCTCCTCGTCACCCTATTCAGTCTTTTCGCGATCCCGTTTCGTCCCGCCGAGTTGTTCGCCTCGCGGTCCCGCGAGGGTCGTGCGGACCGCTTCTCCCTGCAACTCACGGATGATCCGGCGAGTTTCGCCGCCGCGATGGTCAAGCTCCACGACCTCAACCTCGGAGTCGCCGATCCCCGCCGCTGGGAAAGATGGCTGTTTTATAGCCACCCCACCGGCCGCGACCGCGTCGAGATGGCCCGCGCGTTTCAGGCGGCCGCGGCGCGTTGAGCGGGCAATCTTTATACCGATAGACCCAATGGTCGCGACGCTGGGTGCCGAGGTCGCCTAGTCCGGTAGGGCGCCAGCCTGGAGAGCTGGTGGGCGTAAGCCCTCGGGAGTTCAAATGGCTCCCGCCGCTCTGATGACGGCTGCCTGAAACTCTCCCCCTCGGCGTTCAGCCCTTTCGATGGCTCTCCGCGAGTTTCGCCTTCAAGGTCTGGATCGGCTTCAGGACGAGCGGGTCCACCCGCCGAAGGACCGCGAGGTACAAGCTCACGTAGTCGCCGAGGTACAGCGTCCCGAGCATCCGACTCACGAGCGTCGGTCCCTCATCGTGGACCTGCTCCACTTTCGCCTTGCGGGACATGAGGGAGACCGTGATGTCGAGCTGGCGTCGGAGGTCCGGCGCTTCGTCGCGGTCTCGGAGGAGGATCGCGCGGTGCGTCCGGGCGCGGGCGTCCTCGACCCATCCGACGAGCTCGTTGTGGTCGGCCTCCGGGAAGGTCGACGAAAACGCGAGGACCTTCGCGTTCTCATTGAGCTGCGTCTGCCAGCGGCGGGCGATCGCGACGAAGGGACCGGCCCCGTAGGTCACCGGGACCGTCGACCGGATTCGGAGGGCGAGGGACTTCGCTCGGTTCGACCGCACCCCGCTCTCGGGACGAAGCGCCTTCCGGAGCGAACGGAGGTGATTGATGGCTTGTCCGAGTTCGTCCGTGAGATTTCCGATGGCCCACTCGCCGCCGATCCCCGAGAGGATTCCGAAGAGGTGGCCGAAGGCCCCGCGAGGAGGAAGTCCGGTCGGGACCGGCAGCACGCGCATGTCGTTCGCGCGCACGAGATCGCGGAGCGTGCCTCCGGAGGTGATTGCAACGACGCGGCACCCAAGCTTGAGGCCCTGGGTCGTCGCCGCGAGCGTCTCCTCGGTGTTGCCGGAGTACGACACGGCGATCAAGAGGTCCTCGGGACGGCCATATGCCGGAATCCGATAATCCCGGACGACTTGGATCGGGACCTTCGCGCGGTCCGCAATCCATGAGGCGAACACGTCGCCGCCGATTGCGGAACCGCCCATGCCGACGATGAAGATCCTTTGGGCCTCTTCAATCGGGACTCGAGTCGATTCGCCGACCTTCATGCCCGCCGACAGCTGATCGGGAAGCGACGCGATGATTTCCCGCATCCCTCCCGGGTCCACCGCCGCGACGGCGCGCGCGTCGAGCATCGACGCCGCATCCGGCGGGACGAAATAAGGACTCCGTCTCGCCTGGAGTCATTACCAGAAAAGTCGTTCCTACAATAATCTTGATATACGCCGCGGGAGTCCTTCGAATCGTGGACTTCGATCGCGCGATTTCGGCCCTCGGTCGCGGCGAGTTCGTCCTCGTCTACGACGCCGATGGCCGAGAGGCCGAGACGGACCTCACCGTCGCGAGCGAGTTCGTCTCGCCGGCCGCGATCCGAACGCTGCGGAAGGAGGCCGGGGGCCTGATCTGCATGACCCTCTCGGGGGAGGTCCGGGAACGGATCGGGCTGCCCTTCATGACGGATGTCCTACGGCATGCCGCGTCGACCTATCCGGTCCTCGACGCCGTGTCGGCCGAGGACATCAAGTACGATCGGCACAGCGCCTTCTCCATTTCCGTGAACCACCGGGACACCTTCACCGGGGTCACGGACAAAGATCGGGCCACGACGATCGCCCGACTCGCGGCGATCGCGAAGGAGGCCCTCAAACGCGAAAACGGATGGGCCGCCCACGCCTTCGCGGACGAGTTTCGATCTCCCGGTCACGTTCCGCTCCTCAATGCCGCGGAGCCGCTCCTCGAGGGGCGCCGAGGTCACACGGAGCTCACGACGGCGCTGATGATCATGGCCGGCCTCGCGCCGACCGCGACGATTTGCGAGATGATGGCCGACGACGGACGAGCCCTCTCGAAGGAAGATGCAAAGGCATATGCTCGGGCGAGGAATCTCGTGTTCCTGGAAGGCCAGGACATCGTCCGAGCGTGGCGTTTGTGGTCCGTGTAATGGCGACGGGGGTCTTCGATCTCCTCCATCCCGGTCACCTCTATTTCCTCCGCGAGGCGAAGAAGCTCGGGGACGAGCTGTGGGTCGTCGTCGCCCGGGACACGACCGCCCGCCGGTTCAAACACGAACCGATCATGCCCGAGGCAGCCCGCGTCCAGATGGTCGAGGGCCTCAAACCGGTGGATCGTGCGCTCCTCGGGCACGAGGGGGACATCTACGCGATCCTCGACGAGATCCGCCCCGACGTCATCGCGATCGGCTTCGATCAGATCCACGATGAAGATCGGATCCGCGCGGAGTGTGCCCGCCGCGGCCTCGCGACCAAGGTCGTCCGCCTCCCGAAATTCGAGGGGGATCTCGACGGGACCCGGAAGATCGTGCGGAAGGTAGCGGAATGGCTCGCCCTGCAGGAACGGCTCGCGGAGGTCGAAGGCTCCAAAGCCAATCCGCCCGCCGAGGTCGCCGCTCCGCGGCGCCGAAGAGGAAAGGCCTGAAGAGCATCGGGATCGTCGACACGTCCTTCGCCCGGTACGATATGGCCTCCGCCGCCATCGATGAACTCCGCAAGCAAGGAGGAGGGTTCGTCATCGATCGCTACACGGTTCCCGGCATCAAGGATCTCGCGGCGGGCGCGCGGATCCTCTTCGACCGCGGCTCCGACCTGGTCCTCGCGCTCGGCATGGTCGGCCGCCAACCGGTAGACAAGGATTGCGCCCTCGCGGCGGACTTCGGGCTTCAATTCGTCCAGGCCGAACTCGGCAAGCACATCCTCGGCGTGATGGTCCACGAGGAGGAGGCGTCGACGGAGGCCGACCTGGCGGCCCTCTTCGACCGCCGCACGCGGGAGCATGCGGTGAACGCCTACGATCTACTGTTCCGACCCGAAGCGATTCGGGCTCGCGCGGGGACGGGCCAGAGGGAAGGGTTCGCGGACGCGGGGCCGATCAAGGTGGCTCGATGAACCTCGCGATCGTCGCGGCGCAGTTCAATCACGAGGTGACGGACCTGATGGTCGAGGAAGCACTCGCGCGGGCGAAGGAGCGAGGCGTCCGCGTGACCTCCCTCGTCCGCGTGCCGGGGACGTTCGAGATCCCGCTAACGATTCAGCGGCTGCTTGATCGACCGGACGTCGACGCGGCCGTAGCCATCGGCGCGGTGATCAAAGGCGAGACGCTGCACGACGAGGCGCTCATGAACGCCGTGCCGAAGGCCCTCCTTGAGGTCGAACTCCGTTCGGGCAAGCCGATCGGCCTCGGCATCACCGGTCCGGGGATGACGGACGAGCAAGCCCTCGCCCGCGTGGGGAAGGGCGCCGAGGCCGTCGATGTCGCGGTGGCGATGCACGATCTCCTGCGGAAGCTGTGACATGGGACGCTGAGATTCACGGCGGAAAGGTTTAATCCCGAGACGCCTCCATCGGGGCGACTCCGAGGGACCCTGGCATGGTGGATGCGCCCGCGCTCGAATCGATCCTCAAGGAGATCGAGCACAACGAAGGGGTCCACGAAGCGATGCTGGTGGGGCTCGCAGGGACCTATCTCGCGGGTACCGTCCCGAAGGGCGTGCATGTGGACACCTTCGGATCGATGTTCGCGGTCCTCGTCGGTTCCGCGGAAACGGTGACGGAGCAGACGAAGGACGTTTTGGATAGCGTGATCATCCGTTCCAAAACGAGCCTGTACCTGATCGTCCATGGAGGACGCAAGGCGTTGCTCGTCCTGCGCATCTCGCCGACCGCGGACCCGCAGAAGACGAAGCTCGCGGTCGAGAAATACGTCCCGCGGATCGAGCAACATCTGTAAGCTAGATCCTGCGCATCCCGCGGAAAACCCATTCTCCGACCGCTTTCGACACGTACCGGACCGTCGCCCGGGCGCCGCGATCCGTCCCCTGCGACCCGGTCTTGCCGGCGCCGATCCACTGGACCACGTCCTCCGCGCGGAGGCGGCCGGCCTCCAGGACCGTCACCGCCCTCCCGACCTCATCGAGGAAATGGCTGTCGCTTCCGCCGGTCTGTCCGACCGATCGCGCCGCGGCGCGGGCGTGCGCTCGCTCGTTGCCACGGCGCAGGGTCCGCGCGTTGCAGGTCTCGTAGGCGGCGAAGCGCGCTTCCGACAGGGCGGCCTCGCCGACTCCGGACCAGAAGCGGTAGGGATGCGCCGCGACGGCCACCCCGCCCAACGCGGTGATTCGTTCGACGGTCTCCCCAACAGAAAGGTCCCGGGGGATGGGCTCCCTCACTCCGTACGCGATCACGTGTCCCGAGCGTGTGGAGATCTCGATGCCCGGGAGGATGATCAGGTCCCCCGCAACGGCCTCCGCCTCGCGGATTCCCGCGACCGAATTGTGGTCCGTGATCGCGATCCCGTCGAGCCTCAGTTGGCGCGCACGGGCGACGAGGTCCGTGGGCGACACACGGGAGTCGGGCGAGTAACGGGTATGGTTGTGGAGGTCCAGGCGCATGGAGGAGGGCGCAGAACGGGACGGCTCGCTTAAAGACTTGGGACGGGGATTCCGCAGGAGCGCTTATCGGCGGGAGAGCCCTTGTTGGAACCGTGACCGTCGAGGTCCGGATGGGCATCCTACGGGACCGAGTCCTCGTCGATCGGCATGAATACGAGATCCTGCGCGGCCGCGACGGTTGGCGCCACGTGGTCGACCGTGGGGGCCGCGGCGGCCGCGTTCGGTACGACAGCTGGCGCGACCGGATCGACATCGAATGTCCCGACGGGTCTCTCCAGATTCGATTTCGATGGCGCCACACGACGTTCAGCTGGCGAGGGCGCACCTACTCGGTCACACCGATAGGATGGAGCCGCGTGACGGTCGTGGACCAGCAACGTCGACCGGTCGTCGAGGCTCGACTCACGTTGAGCGGGATTCGGCTCGAGTCCCTCGACGCTGCGTTCCGCCCGATCGAGAGGGAGCTCGCCATCGGCCTGGCCCAACGATCGCTCGCATGGGCGATGGCGATCGCGCCGATCGGTTGAGTCGTCAGTGGACCCACGTCCCTTCCTTCAGCCCTTTGTCGACGCGCACCGGCTTCCCGTCGACGGAGAGGGTGACTTGGGCTTCCCCTCCGAGTCCTCGAAAGACGACCGTCCCGTCCGGACCCACCTGAAACTTGTACTTCTGAAACTCGGAGAAGGGCAAGGTTGGGGCGCCCTTCGCGCCGAGGATCTGCGAGCCGAGAGGGGCGTCCTCGGGAGGGATCAGGAGCCCTACCGCGGTTTCGTCCTCTCCCGCGAGGAGCATGCCGCGGCTCTCGATGCCGCGGAGTTTCGCGGGCTCGAGGTTCGCCAGGACGACGACGTTCCTCCCGCGAAGCCGGTCGATCGGGTAATCCTTCCGGATCCCCGCGACGACCTGCCGTCGTTCGTCCCCCATGTCGATCTGCAAGACGTACAACTTGTCCGCGTTCGGGTGCTCCTTGACATCGACGATGCGGGCGACGCGCACGTCGAACCGCGCGGTTGGGTCCTCGGACGGCTCGCGCAGATCGATCTTGGCGAAGAGGGGTTTGCCGACCCGCAGCTTCTGACCGGCGGGGAGATCGTCGAGGGCCTGGTTCCAGCGTTCCGCGTGGACGTCGGAGTCGTGTCCGAGGGCGTGCCACAGGCGGGACGAGCTCCGAGGAAGGAACGGGGCCATGATGATCGCGAGGGCTCGGCTCACGCGGAGCGCGACATGGATCGCCGTTGCGCACGCCGCGCGGTCCGTCTTCAGCAGGTTCCAGGGAGCCTTCTGGTCGACATACTGATTGCCGAGCCGAGCGAGCTGAATCGCCTCCTTCATCGCGTCCTTGATGTGGACGTACTCGAGGTTCTGGGCGACTTTCCCGACCTGCTGCTCGATCGCACGGACCATCGCCTTGTCGGTCGCGTCGAGGAACGTCGCCGGCGGGACCTCATGGGCGAAGTTCTTGTCGGCGAATGTGAGGGCCCGGTGGACGAAGTTCCCGTAGATCGCGAGGAGCTCGTTGTTGTTCCGTCGCTCGAAGTCCTCCCATTCGAAGTCCGTGTCCTTCGTCTCCGGCATCGTCGCGATCCCGTAGTACCGGATTTGGTCCGGGTCGAATCGCTCGAGGAGGTCCGGCAACCAGGCGCCCTTGCCCCTCCCGGCGCTCATCTTTTCGCCGGAGATGTTCAGGTATTGGGTGGCCGGCACATCGTACGGAAGGTCCATCTTGCGGTCGTACCCCATCAGGATCGCGGGCCAAATGATCGTGTGGAAGACGATGTTGTCTTTCCCGATGAAGTAGTAATGCCGCGCCTTCGGATCGTACCAGAAGTCCCGCCATCCCTCCGGCCGATTGCGGCGGCGATACCACTCCTTCGTCGCGGTGAGGTATCCCATCACGGCCTCGAACCAGACGTAGATGCGCTTCGATTCATAGCCGGGGACGGGCACCTCGATGCCCCAGTCCAGGTCCCTCGTGATCGGTCGGTCCTTCAGCCCCTCCCGGAGCCAGCTGCGCATGAACGTGAGGACGTGGTGCCGCCAGTGCTCCTTGTCATCCTCCGCCCATGCCGCCAGCGGCTTCTCGAAGGCGCTGAGCCGGAAGAAGAAGTGCTTCGTCTCCTTCGGGATGGGGGTCGTGCCGTGGATCCGGCATCTCGGTTCCTTCAGTTCGAACGGATCGAGGATCCGCCCGCAGTTCTCGCACTGGTCCCCTCGGGCCCGCGGGAATCCACAGTGAGGACAGATGCCCTCGACGTAGCGGTCCGGGAGGAACCGCTGGTCCGTGACGCAGAAGGGAGAGACCATCGTCCCTTCGTAGATGTGGCCTTTTTCCTTGAGGGCGAGGAAGATTTCCTGGACCCACTCCTTGTGGTGCGGGTCCGCGGTGTTCCAGTAGAGGTCGTATTGGACGCCGAGCTGTTCGATGTTCTTCGCGTGGAGGGCGTGGTACCGCTCCGCGATGACGCTCGGCGCGACTCCCTCTTCGTCCGCGAGGACCATCGTCGGGGTGCCGTGCATGTCGGTGCCGCCGACCATCAGGACCTCATCCCCGATCATGCGGTGGTAACGCGCGACGATGTCCGCGGGGATGAACGTCGAGACGGCGTGCCCAAGGTGTCGCGGGCCCGCGGCGTACGGCCATGCGACGCAGACGAGGATTCGCATTTCGTCCGTCCAAGATGGGAGGTTCTCTTAAAGCATTCGTGAGGGAGGCCTCCGATCCGCGGAGGACCGCGGACTCGGTCTTGATTATCATATCCTACAGGTTTTGAGCGAGAGCTATTGGTCGAAAAGCGCGATGCCATGCTGCTCTATGGATAACGGTTCGATGATCCTACAGCGGAAACCGACCGGCGCTCAGCGGTCCCAGCGCGACTTGGCCCGCACGATGCGATCGGCAGGGTCCCTCCCGCAGATTCTGTGTTGGAATTGTCGGCGACTTACGTCGTTCGAACTGGATCATTGTCAGCACTGCGACTCCGCGTTTGCCGGGAGCACCGGAGGGGCCTACAGGTCCGGACCGGCCCGCACGTCCGAGCCGCGGGTGCGAGGGCGGGCCGAGAACGGATCGTCGTTGGGTCGGCGATCCCTCCGCGAGATCGTCGAGGACCTCCAGCGCGTTCGCGATTTAGCCGATTCCCCCAGGGAGCCTCCCCGAGATGAGGAGGTCTCCCTCCTATTGTACCAGTGTCCGAGCTGCGGACGGTTCGTCTCGCAGGCGGCCCAGGCGTGTGCGTGCGGCGTGCGATTCGCGCCGCCGTCGGAGATGACGTTCCAGTGCCCGGAATGCGCCTCGCGCGTCTCCCCCGGCGACGAGTGCCCGGTGTGCGGCGTCGAATTCCGTGCGGCGACCTTCCGGAACGATCCGGTGTACGCGTGTCCCCGCTGCGGGACCCACGTCGAATCCGATGCGATCCGCTGCTCCTGCGGCGCCTGGTTCGAAGATTGATACGTTCCGAGTATCAGGGTTGAGAACCGTTGGAGAACTTCCTTATCGTCCCACTTCGTGGGTTCCTCCGTCGACGGACCCGCCGCCGTCGAAAGGAACCCCAAGCCGCGATGAAACCGAAACGCCCTCGCATCTCGCACCGGAAGACGTACTATCTCGTCCTCTGGTGGATGTCCCAGACTCCGTATGCAGCGATTTTCGAGAACGAGGTGGCGGCGGAAGCGGCTGCGAATGTCCGCAACGCCCTCCTGGTGACGATCTCCGGCCGCGATGCGAAAGTGGACCAGATCTTGGATTGGTACCGCCGGGACGAGACCGGCAAGCCGATGCCCGCGGAATGGCGCGACCTGGTCGGCCAGATCCACGTCCCGTGGCTCGCGAAACCCAAAGCGGCCGTCTGAATCGCGACGTCCTCGAGCCGACACCCACCGTGGTCGGCGTGGACCGGCCTGACGGCAGGGTCCTATCAAATCGGATAGGGGGGAAGAAACGACTATACCTTCGGACCGCAGGAGCGGGTTGTCCTCTATGGTCCAATCCCAGGACATCGTCGCGGAATGCCCGACGTGCAAGGCGATCGTGCCTCTCGACGCGACGGAGTGCCCGCAATGCGGGGAGCTGTTCGACGATGACGGGACAGGAGAAACCCCGGTCGCGATCGACCGCCCGGAAACGAGTCGTCCCGCGGACGAGGGTTCGACCGACGAGCGCAAGACCGGCTTCCGCGAGAAGTTCCTCTTCTACACGGGAATCTTCCTGATCCTGCTCGGCGGTCCGGGGATCGCGCTCGGGTCCTGGTTGCACGACGAGTTGCAAATCGGCGTCGGCGAGTTTCGGGCCTTCGACGTGTTCGGACCTTGGAACCGCCTCGTCACGGCGATCGGACTCATCGTCCTCATCGTCGGGATCGTGTTCCTCATCCTGAGCCTCCGCTTCTCCCGACCTTCCGACGTCGAGAAAGACTTGGAAGCGCTCCGCGAATCGTAGTCGGGCGAGGTCTCCTCTCCGGTCGCCGACTATATCGTTATATACCGCGCAACGCGATGCGAAAGGAGGCGGCGACCGCGTCGCCGTATGGAGTGGGGAATGGCGTATTCAGGATCTAGTTTCCGACCTTCCAACGTGCCGGTCGAGGAAGGGAAGGTCTACGAGGCCAAGATCGAGGATATCGGACGCGAGGGCGACGGACTCGCGCGCATCCAGAACTTCGTCGTGTTCGTTCCCGGGACGAAGGTCGGGGACGAGGTGAAGATCCGGATCACGAAGGTCCACCGCCGCATGGCTTTCGGTGAAGTCCTCAAGGAATAGCGTCGCGGACGGGGAGGGACGCGGTGCGGTCAGCGGTAGCCGCGCCGTACCCGCGCTCGATTCGGTCCGTTCCTAACGAATTCCGCGGTCTGATGACACCGGGACACCTTCTGGGCGCCGGAGGGCGACATTCGTGCGCATCCTGGAACGAGTTCGGGCGGGCAGCGGCGTGGACAGGGAGGCATCGTACGGCCTTCAAGCGGGACTCCTTGCCATCGGCTTGATTGGGATCACCCTTGCGACCTTCGGGCCGTTCTTCTTCCTCTCCCTGGCTTACGTCCTGATGGCCGCCGCGGGCGCGATTGCCCTCCTGGGCTGGCGATGGGACGACCGCGTCCTCCACCTGGCAAAAACCCGGAGCCGCGTTCGGACGGACGCGCAGGTCGGGCGAATCCTGTCGACCGTATCCCTTCTGTTCGTCGTATATTACTCCGGCCTCTGGATTCTTCTGGCCGTGACCTGGCCGATCGTCCTCCTTTTCGGGCTGCTCGCCTGGTCCGCGCATCGGGCTCGCGTCGCCGCCCGGGACCCCTCGACGGAGGCGGGCGCATGAGGATTGCGCGATGTGCCCTGGTCATTTCTCTCGTGCTTCCGGCGCTCCTGTTGATCCCGAATCATGTCGTCGCGTTCTGCGAGATCCTCGAGCCGCCCTCCTCGTTCCCGACCCAGGTGAACGGCACGCAGGTGGAGATCCGTTTGACGGAAGGCTTCGCCCGGGTCGTCATCATCAAGGAGTTCTACAACCCGAGCAGCGAGGCGAAGCAGGGTCAGATATTCTTCCCCCTGGAAAAGGGCCACGAGCTCATCACGGACCTTCGGCTCAAGATCGGGAACGTCGTGTACAATTCCTCCGCGGGAGACCGCGGGGGTGCCCTCGATGAGTTCCTCACGGCGATCGCCCAAGGCCAAGATGCGGCCCTGGTCCAGTACGATCCGCCGCGGGACGTCTACTGGATAGCGGTCACGATCCCTCCGAGGGAGACTCGGACGACGATCACGACGTTGGAGATGCCCCTCACCAAGCGCGACGGTTCCTACGAATACCACTACCGGCTCTCCGTCGACGCCCGGGACAGCGTGGCCTATCTGCGCGTCCATCTCCGAGTCGAGACCGCGACGCCCCTGGTCCATGTGCACCTCCTCAGCCACCCGGACGTCCCGGTCCTCCGGATCGGAGACCGCGCGGCGGAGGCCTACATCAACGACACCGGAACCGTCCAGGGGCGCGACCTGGACGTCCACTTCGGGGCCGCCAGCTCGGCCCTCGCGCAGTGGGTCGACCCGCAAGGCGATCGATACGTTCGATATTCCATCGACGCGGGGGATCCTGCCTGGAGGAATTTCATGGCCCCGATGCCCCGCTCCCTCATGGTCGCGGTCGACGCTTCCGGGAGCATGGGCCTCGACGATCGATGGGCCGCCGCGAAGGAGTCCGTGTCGCGGCTGACGGCCGACCTGCGGCCCGGCGAAACCTTCAACGTCGTCGCCTTCGGAGGCCCGTCCGTCCGCACCCTCGATCCGGTTCCTCAGGAGTGGACGCCCGGACGGAGCGCGGAACTCGATCGATTCCTCAACTCCATCACGCCCCACGGGAGTACGAGCTTCGCCGATCCCCTGGCCGTGGTCGACGGCTGGGCGCGGACGGCGACCGGGCTCGGTCAGCAGCCGATCTTCGTCCTGATCTCCGACGGCCGGCCTTCGCGCGGTCTCGAGGGGTTCGAACTGGAGAGGGCCTTTTCGGAGGTCGCGTACGACCGGACGATGCCGATCTTTGCGCTGGCGACGAAGCCCGCCACCCATGCGGACGAGTCGCTCCTTCGCAACTTGTCACACTTCCAAGGCGGAGACCTATTCACGCTCCACGGCGACGACACCGCGGCCCAGGTCGGTTCGCTGCTCGGCTCCATCCGGGTCCCGATGCTCGTCGGCATCCAGTCCGACCTCCCGATGGCCACCGAGGCGGTCTTCGCGAACCCGAATCCGCAGACCGTCGTCCAGGGAGGCGAGGCGATCGTGCTCGCGAAGCTCTCCGGCGGGTCGGCCGATCCGATCGACGTGCAGCTCACATGGACCGGTGCCGGTTCCGCACAAGCCCTCGAGCGGACTGCCTCGGGGACCGGCGTCCCCCTCCAGTCGCTCCTCGGACGGCAATGGGTCCTCATGAAGATCCATGGGATGCTCGCCGCCTTGCGGGCCCATGAAGACCCCCCGACTCTGGATGCGCTGAAAGCCCTGGCGACCGAGAACCGCGTGGTCACGCCGTACACATCGCTCCTCGTGGTGATCCCGCGGACGGATTCGGGAACGACCGAGGCGTCCCCGGCGGCCGCCGACAGGGCCTTTGCCGGCATCGCTGGAGGCCTGTTTGCCGCTCCCGCGTCCTCGGGACGTGGGGGGCCGATCGGCGTCTTCTCGCCGCTCGAAATCGAGGGCAGGAAGGCGGACGCGCTGCGGCAGGACCTGTCGAACCCCCTCATCGCGGACGACGAACTCGACCGTACGGTCTTTGCGGGCTCTCCGGAATACCAACAGATCGATCCGACGACCGCGGTCACCCGATTCCAGGGGACCTACGTCCGGGTGCTGGAGGTCGGGAACGAGCTCGTCGGGGTCTTCCCGGACGACTTCCGGGGCCTGTCGCTCTATCCCACGACCTTCGGGATGGCCCTGAGCGCCCTCTCCCTCGCGGCCCTGTTCGTGGTCCGACGGCGGCGTCCGGGGGCGTCGACCGCGGTCTAGGTCCCGTCCGGGGGCTTTCGAGAACCGTCGAATAATGTCCATATATGCCCCCCGCCCCATTCGACTCGCGAGGCCCACAGCCATGGTTCTCACCCGCGCAGCCGCGATAGCGATCGCCTCCTCCGCCGCCCTTGCGGTCGTGCTCGCTTCGTCCGTCGCCGTGGCGGACGGGACCGACTCGGACGGAGACGGCGTCCCCGACCAGCTGGAAGATGCGACGCAACGCACCGTCGCGGCGAGCGTGGCGGGCGATCAGTTCAGCGTGTCGAGCCACCTCGGCAGCGGGGCGGTCGAGGACGAGTTCGACTTGTCCTACCACGCCGGGACGTTCTCCCTGTGGTACACCCAGAGCGGTGGGGTCGACAGCTCGTACGAACTTCAAGTGGCGAACCTGCAGACGTGGCAGGACCTGAACGGGAACGGTCGGATGGACCCGGGAGAGGTGTCCCGGACCACCACGCTCGGTCCCGCTTTCACGAACGCCCGAGTCGTCGCCTCCAACCGCACCGACGCGGACGGCGGCGTCGTGTACACGTTCCTCGTCCGGAGCAACGACGGCAACGTCTCTTTGAATGTCACCTTGGCGCAACGATTCGAGCGCATCGACGGTGCGATCCTCAGCCCGATGGAGGCACGGTTGGACCTCTCCGTGAGGCAAGGGTTGGCGACCTCCGGGGAAAACCTCGCCCTCGGTTTCCGGATGGGCACATACGAGACGCCTCATCTCGAGGATCACAGTTGGCACGAGGCCTGTTCCTGCTTCGCCGCGGACGAACACGAGATCAACATCACCGCGAGCGGCGAAGGAAGCGCCTCGACCGTCTTCTTCTCCTGGTCCAACAAGGCCGTCGCGGGCGGGACTTCCATCCCGGTGGCGTTCACCGGTCCCTCGGCTTCGAATCCGTACGGGCTGACGCTCTCCTATTCCCTGGGGACTTCGGCGCCAGCCTCGACGGTCGTGCAACACACGACGCTCGGAGTCCGCAGCGCGGTGTACGAGATCCGCCGAACCGCGTCGCCCGAGGTCCGAGGCGATCTTCCGTTGTTCGCCGGGACCTTCGCGGCGGTGGCGACCCTCGTCGGTGCCACGATCGTCCTCGCGAGCCGCCGCGCGAAACACCGGGAGGAGACGGGCCGGAAACCTTAACGCCGCGCTCCTTTACAGGGCGCGGTGGTTGGCTTGGCGGTCCTCGATATCGTCCTCCTCGCGAACGTCCTGCTCGCCGCGGTCTCCGTTTTCGCCCTCGCACTGACCGTCATCGCGATCCTCGCGTACCGACGGACGCGGGACTCGCACCTGGTGTTCCTCGCCTCCGCCTTCGGCGCGTTCTTCGTGAAGGGCCTGCTCCTGACGATCTTCCTCTTCGCCGGGAATTTGGGACTGGGCCAGTTCTTCGTCCTGTCCGGCTCCCTCGATCTCGCGATCCTCGCCCTGTTCTACGGGTTCACGCTCCGGCGTTGAGCAGTGCATGGCCAAGGACGAGGACATCCTGGCGGTGGCGACCCGCAAGAACCTCTACGATTTCGTCCGTCGGAATCCCGGGTTCCATTTGAGGGAGCTGTCGCGGGCCCTGAATCTCTCGATCACCCTGGCGGATTACCACCTTCGCTTCCTCGAGAGGCACGATCTGGTCACCTCGTCGATGGACGGAGAGTACAAGCGTTTCTATCCGAGGTCTACGCCCGGCCTCGCGGACGTCCCCGCGGCGTTGTCCGAGACGGACCGCCAGATCCTCGCGTACCTCCGGCAACCCGTCCCGCTCCGCGTGATCGCGTTCCTCATGGAGCACGAGGAGGCGACGCACAAACTGATCCTCGAGCAGGTGCCGGTCTCGCCTTCGACGCTGTCCCATCACCTGAAGAAGATGCAGGCCTCGGGGGTGATCGACCGGGCCGAGGGGAAAGAGCGCGGCTACCGGATCCTGCAGCCGAAGACCGTCGCTCGCCTCATGGCGACCTACGAACTCGCGACGGCCGACCAGATCGACACGTTCATCCGCGTGTGGGGCGAATTCCGCATCTGATTCGGATCGTGCCACACCGCGGGGGGACCGAACCTACAAGATGGCGGCGAGGTCCGAAGCGACCCACTCGAGGAATTCTCGGTCCGTCGGCCCGAACGCATTCACCTGATCGGAGTCGATGTCGATCTCCGCGATCGGCGCCCCGTCCCGAAGGATCGGCACGACGATCTCGGCCCGCGTGTTGATGAAGCATTGGAGGTACCGCGGGTCCTCGTTCACATCTTGGACGACGACCGTCGCTTTCTCGGCGACCGCGGCGCCGCAGATGCCCTGCCCAATCGGAATGCGCGTGTGTTGCGTCGCGCTCGGGCCGGACCACGAAGCGAGGACGAGTTCAGGCCCTTCGACCGAATAGATGCCGACCCATGTGTAGTGAGGGATCTTTCGCAGTTCGCGGCAGACGAAATCCGTGATCGCCTTCCGCTGACTCCCGGAGTGGATGATCTTCTGAAGGCGGGCGGCGACGTCGTCGTAACTCACCTTCCCCTTCTCGCCGGCCATGACCTCGCCGAACTTCCCGACGCCTTTCACGGCGACCGCCGGCGCGTCGAAGGGCCGGATTTACCATAAGCCTTGCGGCATGGCCCGCAATGAGGGACGCCAGCCGACATCTCGAAACATCCGTTCGAGGATTCGCGGGCCCCGGCGGACGGGTCCGAACAAATTCTCTAAAAGGTTGATATACCTCGAGGCGGTAGAAACGATCACAAGCATCCCTCCATAACGAGGCCGTTCCCCGACTTTCCTCAGGGCGAACGGCCCACCTTTTTCGGTTTGCGCGGGCGATCGGCTTCGATTTCGAAAAGCATGTCGATTGATTGAGCGGGATTCGAAAAACGTTTTATAGATTCGAGATTATTGTGGGAGTCGCTTAAACAAGCATCCCTCCACAACGAGGCCGTTCAGGATTCCTGGACGGCCCTTTATTTTGGGTTTCCTGGGCCGGGGCCTAGGCCATCGGAGGGAGCGGAATCCCGCGGGCGTCGACCCTCACGCGGCGTCCCTCCACCTTGAGACGTCCTTCCGCGAACAGGCGCACCGCGAGGGGAAGGAAGATGTGCTCCTGTTCCAGGATCCGTGCCGCGAGCGTTTCCTCCGTGTCGTCGTCCCGGACCGCCACGGCCTTTTGCAGGATGATCGGCCCGCCATCGACCGAGGCGTCGATGAAGTGGATCGTGCATCCGGTGACCTTCACCCCCGCGGCGAGGGCGTCGCGCGGGGCATGGGCGCCGGGGAACGCCGGGAGCAGGGAAGGATGGATGTTCATGATGCGCATCGGGAACTGTCCCAAGAAATAGGTCGTCACGAGGCGCATGAAACCGGCGAAGACGACGAGGTCAGCCTGCTTTTCTCGGAGGGTTTTCACGACCTCTCGCTCGAAGGCCTCTCGATTCTTCCCGAACGTCCGATGGTCGATGACGGCGGTCGGAACGCCCGCCTTCTTTGCGCGCTCGATCACGGGTGCCCCCGGGACGTTGCAGACGAGCACGACGAGGTCCGCCGCGAGATCGCCGCGATCCCTCGCGTCGACGAGGCTCTGGAAGTCCGTGCCGCGTCCCGAGGCCAAGATCCCGACGCGGAGGCGGCCCATCGGATCCCTCAGTGCTTGAAGAGCCGGGTCCCGGTGAAGACCATCGCCATGCCGTGCCCATTCGCCGCCTCGATGACCTCGGGGTCGCGGATGGACCCGCCCGGCTGGGCGACGACCGCGATGCCTCCCTTCGCCAATTCATCGATCCCGTC
>VBLT01000020.1:2657-13612 GCA_005878615.1 Methanobacteriota archaeon | reverse complement strand
CGGGAAGTGAGCGGCCTCGGGTCGCCGTTCCGATTCTCGCCAGGCCGCCGCCGGATTGAGGAAGGCCGATGCGCGGCGTGGAGGCCAAACGGTTTATGCCTCCGGCCCGCCTCCGCGTGCGAGATGCAGACGCAGGTCCTGTACATGGAGGACCGCATCGGGCAGGATCCGGACCCGTGCTACCTGCGGGAGTTCGACGCGAACGTCTTGGAGACCGGTCCCGACTTCGTGATCCTCGACCGCACTGCTTTCTACGCGGAAGGGGGAGGCCAGCCGTACGACACCGGCACGCTCTCATGGTCCGGCCAAGAAGCGAAGGTGCTCCGGGTGACGAAGGAGAAAGGCGTGATTCGGCATCACGTCGATCGCCTGCCTCCGGTCGGGCCAGTCCACGGGACGATTGATTGGGATCGTCGATACGCCCACATGAGGTACCACACCTCCCAACACATCATGTCCGGCCTCGTCTGGAAGATCTACGGAGCCCGAACGGTTGGGAACCAGTTGTACACGGACCATGCACGCGTCGACTTCCAGCCCGCCAACTTCACCGCGGAAGACCTGAAGCGAATCGAGGACGAGTGCAACCGCGCGGTCGCGGCCGCCCACGAGGTCCGCATCTTCCAGGAGGACCGGGTGGTCGTCGACTCCAAGATCGGCGATCGGTCGTTGCTCGACCTCATCCCGGCGTCCATCCGGCGACTGCGGATCATTCAGGTCGGCTCCGCGGACTACTGTCCCTGCGGCGGGACGCATCTGAAAAATTCCTCTGAGATCGGCCGGGTCCACATCCTCGAGAAACGGTCGAAGGGCAAAGAGACCGACCGCGTCGGGTACGAACTCCGGCCAGTCTGATCCGACCGGTGGCCCCCGGTGGAATGAGGGGGACCGCGGGGCGATCAGCGTCCCTTCCGCGAGCGGATCGCATGGGTCACGAGGGTGACGAGGAGTCCCACCGCGACGATGCCCAGGGAAACAACGGTCTCGGGAATGCCCGCGGTCGGAGGCGGCGGGGCCTGGTTGCTGTTGCCCTCGACCATCACGTGCCATTCGAACAGCACCGCTGCGAATCCGTCGGTGGCGATGACCCGAAGGGCGAACGCTCCGGGCACCATGCTGGCGAAGGCGTACGATCCGGTGGAAGCTTCGACGCGAACCCCGTCGATCGTCCAGGAGTATGAGAGCAAGTCGCCGTCGGGATCTGATGCCGCAATCGTGAACGTCCCCAGTTCGCCGACCTTCTGGATGCTGTTCACGCTCGGGCTCGTCGACGTGATCGTCGGGGCGCGATTTCCGACCGCGATGGTGAGCTGGGTCTCGTTCGTTCGGTCGAAGTTGTCCTTCACCAGGAGGCGGACCGAGAAAATCCCGTGGCTTGAGTATGCATGCGTGACCACCTTTCCCTGGGCCGTCGCTCCGTCGGCGAAGTCCCATGCGTAGAGGACGATATGCCCTCCCGGGACCGTGGAGTTCGAACCGTCGAAGCGGATCGGGACGCCGGGCAGCACCGCCCGCGGACTGGCCGAGAACGCGGCTCGCGGCGCACTCGTCACGGACACCGCGGCGGTCGCGGTGTTGGAAGCGCCCCCGTTGTCGGTCACCGTCAACACGACGTTGAAGGTCCCCGCCTGGCCGAAGGAATGGCCCGCGAGCGGCCCCGATGCGGTGGACCCGTCTCCGAAGTCCCACGCATACGACTGAATCGTCCCGTCGGGGTCGGTCGACGCGGTAGCATCGAAGGTCACCGGATCTCCCGGTCTCACCGAATTCGAGCTCACGGTGAAGCTGGCTCGGGGCGGAAGGTTCGGGCTCGTGGAGCACCCGAGGAGGGCGTCCGCCCAATCCCCGCTGTCGTAGCTCGTCCCATCGACAGCAACGGTCTCGAGCCGCAGGCTGCGAATCCCCGAAAGGTCGACTTGAAGATTTTGCGCTGGCGTGGTCCCGGTCATCACGCCGCTGTCGAAGATCTTCCGTCCGTCGCCCCAGACTTGGAAAATCACGCTGCCGCGGCTGCCGACCTCGTCATCGATGCCGATCACCGCCGTGAACGTCGAACACGATCCATCCGGACGGAACTCCATCGCGGACGGGGCCCAGGAGCCGAGCCCCTTGGCATGGCGGGAACCGTTCAAGGAAAGGGCGCGACCGTCTCCGGCCCCCGATCCGCCGTTGCTCATGTCCCGTTCGACCGGCCCATTCTCATTCGCCATGTAGGTCCAAGGCTGGTCGCTGAGGTATCCGTCGGCCGCCGATCGATCGGTCCCGAGGATTCGGAGCAGCGCCAATCCATGCGCGGGTACGCTCACGTTGTAGCTGTCTATGAAGCTCCCGCGATCCTGCAGCGCTTCCAAGTCCCGCACGGTCGCGCTGCCCGGTGCGAGGCCGATGGTGGCCCAGTCCACCCCGATCGTCGCGGCCGCACCGCCCCGGTTGAGGAGCCCGACCGCACGGCTGCCGCTCGACGCGAGCGGCTTGGACCAGACCTCCTGGCCCGCGCCGTTGTCGTGGACCTTGATCGCCTGGAACGCGTTCGGATCTTGGTCGACGGCGATCACCTCCGGGTTCGTGAGGATTGCTCGGGTGCTTGCGTCCATCGTCCGCACGTCGTTGCCGGCGATGAGCGGCGCGGACATCAGGGCCCAGAGGCCGAAGTGTGTCTCGTACTCGGTCTCCGACATCCCGCCGTTTCCTACCTCAAGCATGTCCGGGTCGTTGAAGCCGCCCGGAGCCGTCGCCGCGGCGTGGAGGAAGTTGAGATCGAAGATCCCCATCATGGTCGTCCAGTCGTCCCTGATGTCGTCGGACATGCGCCACTGGTGGGCCGTGACCGGGCCCCACGCCCAGGGTTCCTGGACCGCGATGTTGTCGCTCGCGCTCAGGACGATCGGTCGCCCGGACACGGCGATCGCGTCCCGCCAGCGCGCGTAGAGGTCCTTCATCACCAGGCCGTCGGCGCTGCAGCGGTCCGCCTTGATGTAGTCCACGCCCCACGAAGCGAGGGTGGCCACGTCCTGGACTTCATGGTCCAGGCTCCCCGGGCCCACGTCGCCGCACATGCGGGTGCCGATCGAAGCGTAGAGGCCGAACCGGAGGCCGCGGGCGTGGATGTAGTCCCCGAGGGCCTTCATGCCGGAGGGGAAGGTCTGCGGATCGTTCGAGAGGTTTCCCGCCGCATCTCGGTTCCGCGCGGACCAGCACGCGTCGAGCGTCACGACATCGTATCCGGCCGCCTGGAGCCCGCCGTTGACCATCGCGTCCGCGATTTGCTTGATCAGGGTCTCATCGATGCCGCAGGCAAAATGATTCCAGCTGTTCCAGCCCATCGTCGGCAAGGTCCCGATCGTCGCATTCCGGATCGCGGGCGGCCACGGGGAGGCCGGAATGGGACCGGGAGATCCGCCTCTTTGGCTCCCACCCGAGAGCCCTGGGACGAGGAGAGGAGAAAGGGCCACTCCCAGGAGGACGATCCCGAAACACAGAAACTTGAAACGATGACGCTTCACCGGGCGCCCCATCTCTGTCGCGGGGCCGTCACAGAAGGCTTGGCGTAATCAAGCTTGGGTCTCGACCCGTCCAATCTGATAATGGGAACCGCAAAGGTGGGGAACCGGGACCTCGCGGCGTCGGTCAAAGGTCGACCGAGCGCGATCCGTCCCAGATTTTCCGCGCCCCCTTCTCCGACGCCGGGATGAGCAGCTTGCGCTCCGACTTCGTCGGGATGAGGAAGTATTCCTCCGCTCGGCCGGCTTCGGACAGGAGGACGAGTTTGACCTTGCCTCCCTCCATCGCCTCGCCGGTCTGCGGATGGAGATAGCGGTATCGGACGTATCGGCCTCGGTCGATGAGCGAACGGACTTCGGTCTCCCCTTTCTTCGTTCGGGTCAAGACCTCTTCCGGAAACGCGGTCATATTCTCGGGCCCCGGAGGGCGGGATGAGGTCTAAAACGTAGGTCGATGATGGTTCGAGATCATTCGAAAGATGATTCTCATTTCGCGCACCCGCTTGATTCTCACCGGCGCACAGTTCGGCGAGAACCATTATCCCGCGGCATCCCCGGTGAGGGGCGAAACCATGTCCCACAGCTACGACACGGGAAGGCAGGCTATGGCGGAACTCGGCTCGAAGCAGCCGCACGAGCTGCTCTTGATGCTGGGCGGCGTCCTGGCAGTCCTCCTCACCGTCGCGAGATATGGGATCCAGTACGTGACGACGGGAATCCCACAGAACCAGTATACCGCGGTGACGACGGCGTTGATCATCAACGTCGTCCTCGGCGGGGCCCTGTGGGCGTCCTCCGCGATCACGCGGAAGAACCTGATGAACGGAGCCATCGTCGCCGGTGTGATCAGCATCATCCTGATCTACTACGGCGGCCAGCCCGGTACAATCGGTGGCCTCATCGGGATCCTCGGCGCGATCCTCGCGGCGGCGAAACCGTACATGCCCTGGTCCCAGAAGACGTAGGCTGCTCCTCCGGCACGGAGTTCCATGCTCCCCAGGCGGAGCCCTTTTCCCTTTTCGATCCCTTCCTTTTGCGCTCGCATTTTCACAGAGCACCGAGAGGTCTGAACCGGAGGTCCGGTCCGATCACGTGACCCTGCGGGGCGAATCGAGGACGTTTGCCCCCGCGGACAGGGGATTCTGGGGGGCCACGGCTCCCCCTGTTCTGCCTGGTGATTCTCAATGTCGCCAACCGGGCCGGAACCCATATGGACACGGTCTCAGGTGGGCAGATGAAACTATGACGTCCAGCTACGAGACGGGACGGGAAGCCATGGCCGAGCTCGGCGCGAAGCAGCCCCACGAGTTGCTGCTCATACTGGGCGGCGTCTTGGCGATCCTCCTGTCGGTGGCGATTTACGGCGTCCAGTGGGCGAACCAGGGAATTCCGCAAGCCCAGTACGGAAACGTTGCATCGACCGTCATCATCAACGTGGTCCTCGGCGGATCCCTGTGGGCGTCTGCGGCAATGACCCGCAAGAACCTGATGAACGGCGCGATCGTGGCGGTAGTGATCAGCATCATCCTGATCTACTACGGCGGCCAGCCCGGCACGATCGGCGGGGTCGTCGGGATCCTCGGGGCCATCGTCGCGGCTGCGAAGCCCTATCTCCCCTGGTCGCGTCGCAGCGAATGAACGGCTGAATCCAGTTCCGCTCTACGCCGCGCCCACGCGCGGCGTTTCTCCTTGATTTGCAGATACGCGTCCAGCGGAGCCGGCCGGCGGACAGCTCATCGTTCGAACAGGACCTCGCCCGCAACTTCGATCCGCTCGATCTTGTAGTAAGGAAGACGCCCGGTGCGGGTCGTGAAGTACCGGCGCTCGAGGTCGACGATCTCACCGCCATGGATCGTCCGGAAACCCTCCGGGCGGGTCCGGTCCCGGTAGGACACGACCGCCTGCTCGAGCTGGTTGGGATCGCGCCACCGGAGCCCGTTGAGGACCTCCCGAGCGGTCCGGACCATCCCGACCCCGATGTCCTTCGGAAGCTTCTCCTTCGCGGCACAAAAACCATAACGGGCCGACCGGTTGCGAGGACCCATGGACTACCCGCCGCGGGTGCGGGCTCTCCTCGACCGCACGAAGGCCGACGCGGGCGACTCGGTCCTGGTCCGGGCGAAGGGCGAACGGTACGAGGGGACGCTGATGCCCCACCACGGCTTCAGCGGCGAAGACATCCTGACGATCAAGCTGCCGAACGGCTACAACGTCGGCATCGAACTCGGCGACGTCGAATCGGTCGAGGTCACCGCGAAACACACGCCCGCCTCGGTCGAGCGGAAGTTGCCCCCTCCGACGGCGTCCAAGCCCACCGTCGCAGTCCTCGGCACGGGCGGGACGATCGCGTCCTACGTCGACTACCGGACCGGGGCGGTCCATCCGGCCGTGACCGCCGAGGAACTCGTCTTCAGCGTCCCGGAGCTGCTGGACGTCTGCAACGTCCGCGCCCGCGTCATCTACAGCGTCTACAGCGAGAACATGAAACCGGAACAGTGGCAGCGGCTCGCCCAGGAGGCGGGGAAGGAGCTGAACGGGGGAGCCGCGGGCGTCGTGATCCCGCATGGGACCGACACGCTGCACTTCACGTCGGCCGCCCTCTCCTTCATGCTGCGGGACCTCACGGGACCGGTCGTCGTGGTCGGGGCGCAACGGTCGAGCGATCGGCCGTCGTCCGATGCGGCCCTCAACCTGCTCGCCGCCGCCCGCGTCGGGGTCGCGAACCTCGGCGAGGTGGTCGCCGTGATGCACGGCGAGACGAGCGACACGTTCGCGCAGATTCATCGCGGGACGAAGGTGCGGAAGATGCATTCCTCCCGGCGGGACGCGTTCCGCTCCCTGAACGCGACCCCGCTCGGCCGCGTGGATGCGGACGGCGCCGTCGAACTTTCCGACCGCGCACTGCCCCGCTCCCGCGGCCCGACGAAGGTCGACGACGTGCTCGACACGAAGGTCGCGCTCGTGTCCTTCTATCCGGGTCAGCGACCGACGGAACTGGAAGGGACGTTGCAGGGGCTGCATGGCGTCGTGATCGCGGGGACCGGACTCGGTCACGTCGCGCACGACCTGATCCCGATCCTGCGGAAGGCGACGCGGGACGGCGTGGCCGTCGTCATGACGACCCAGACGTTGCAAGGCCGCGTGGGCCTCCGCGTCTACGATACCGGCCGGGATCTCCTGAAGGCGGGGGTCCTCGAAGGTCAGGACATGACGCCCGAGACCGCGTATGTCAAATTGATGTGGGTCCTCGGCCACACCCGCGAGCCGCCGGAGGTCGCCCGAGCGATGGCGACGAACGTCGCGGGAGAGATCAACCCCAAGATCGGCCTCGACGAATTCGCGGAATGAACGGCGGCGCGGGCCCGCGTTAAGCTTATCCCGCGCCCGGGGTTCGGCACGCCGAATGAAGATCGACCAGGTCGGGGAGGTCGGCGTCGTCCTGACGGACGCGAACGAGCCGGTCCTCCATGGCGGCGACCAGATCATCGGATACCGCGCCCTGAAGTACACGATCTTCAAACCGGTCGCCCTCGCCAAGAAGACCCTCGTCGAGCCGCGGGAAGGGTGGGTGTGGCAGACCCGACGCCGGCTGCTCCTCCTGGACCTGCCGTGGATGGACCTGCCCGGCGGCAAGAAGGGCAAGCACTATCACGAAATCCCCCTCGAAGAGACGATCGACGTCGTCCACAAACGGAAGCGGGTCCTCCTGCACACGCGGGATTCCGAGCACGGCAAGGTCGTCTTCGAATTCCGTCCGTTCGGGGCCGCGTCTCGCCTCCTCGCGTGGCTGAAGAACGAGAAGGAGCACCGGCGGAAGAGGGAGGACGGCACCTTGCGGTCCCCGTACCGCGAGGAAGACCGGGAGAAGGGTCGCTAGCGGCCGCCCGCGCGCCGGGTCGCTTCCAGCTGCTGGGCCCGCTCCACCTGGGCCTGTCCGACCGGCGGCTGCGGCGCTTGCATCCGGGTCATTTGTTGCATCTGATAGGCCTGTTGCATCTGTTTCGCGCGTTCCTCGGCGTCCCGTCGGGCCTTCTGCCTCCGCTTCATCCGCCGTGTGTACAAGAGGGATCCGAGGAAGGCGATTCCCAGGATGATCAGGGCGCCCGCTTGGGCCGGTGGATCCGCGGGGTAGAAGATGCCCAGGAACAGGAGGACCAGGGTCCAGGTGACGATGTACCCCACGATCCGGCGTTTCGCGAAATCGAAGACGCGCCCCATCGGCCGCGCCCGTTGCACCGGGAGGCCAAGAAGCCATCGGTCTCAGTCGCGCGATTGCGACCGTCCCAAAGGTACATCGCCCGCGGGGGCGTTGCTGCGTCGATCCCCCATGTCCGCGCAGGACGAGTACGAAGGCATCTGGGAGATGTTCACGCAGATGCACCGCCAGACCCACGGCGAGAACCACGTCGCGACCCGGGACTTCAACTGTTGCGGGGAGTTCGCGGTCCTCATGGCCCTTCGGGCCGCGTCGACGCTGAGGCCCAATTATCCGCACCATCTCCTCCTCCGTATGGCCGCGATGCCGGAACTCGACCGAGATTTCTACGTGAAGAATCTCCTGTCCACCGACGGAGAGCCGGAACCTTCGGATCCGGAGCCGCTGCGCGAGTACCGCGCGAGCCGGCGGTATCACATCCTCTGGACGGAGCTGAAGGAAGCGGCGGACCGGATCGCGTCCCTGGAGAAGAACCTGGAGGCCTCGGAGGCTCGGGTCGGGGAGCTGGAAGCTCTCCTTCGGAAAGCGGGAGCCACCGTCCCGCCCGCAGAGAAGGCTTAATCCCGGCACCGGGTTTCCAGCCGCGTTGGACTACCGCGCACTCGGTCTGAAGGTCGGCCTGGAGATCCACCAACAGCTCGCGACCCACAAGTTGTTCTGCGAAGACGCGTCGACCCTCGTCGACGCGCCCGGCGGACTCCGATTCCGCAGACGGCTGAGGCCCACGCAATCGGAGCTCGGCGAGGTCGATGCGGCCGCCATCGAGGAGGCGAAACGCCGGCTGACCTTCGTGTACGAGACGACGCCCAACGTCTGCCTCGTCGAGGCGGACGAAGAGCCGCCCCATCCGCCCAACCCGGAGGCCTTGGACATCGCGTTGGAGATCGCGCTCCTCCTGGATGCGAAGCCGGTGAGCGAAGTCGACTTTATGCGGAAGATCGTGATCGACGGCTCGAACACGTCGGGGTTCCAGCGGTCCGCCCTCATCGCCTTGGATGGGCACCTCGAGACGAACGGGAAACGCATCGGGGTTCCGACGATCCTCCTGGAGGAAGACGCAGCCCGGAAACTCGGGGAGGCCGAGGGCGAGGTCGTCTACCGCCTCGATCGCCTCGGCATCCCGCTCGTGGAGATCGCGACGACCCCGGACATCAAGACTCCGGAGGAAGCCCGCGAGGTCGCCCTGGCTTTCGGCTCGTTGTTGCGAGCGACGAGGAAGGTCCTGCGGGGGATCGGGACGATCCGGGAGGACCTGAACGTCTCCATCGAGGGCGGGGCCCGGATCGAGATCAAGGGCGTCCAGGAACTGCGTCTCATCGCCACGTTCGTCGAGAAGGAGGTCGAACGCCAGCGCATGCTCCTCGAGGTCGCAGCAGAACTCAAGCGGCGAGCTGTTCGATCCGTCCCCGCGGCCGTGCAGGACGTGAGCGCGGTCTTCCGGGAAACGCAATCCAAAGTCGTCGCGTCCGCCCTGGCGCGAGGCGGCGTCGTCCTGGGATGGTCGCTCCCCGGATTCGCGGGCCTCCTGAAGGCGAGGCTTGGCCCGGAGCTCGCGGCGCATGCACGGGTCGCGGGCGTCGCGGGAATCTTCCATTCGGATGAACTGCCCGCATACGGCATCACTGCGCCCGAAGTCGATGCCGTTCGCAAGGCCCTCGGTGCGGGACCTCAAGGGGCATTCATCCTCGTCGCCGAACAGCGGCCGAAAGCCCAGGCCGCGATCGAGGAGATGGTCCCCCGAGCCGAGGCCGCGATCCGAGGCGTCCCTCCGGAGACCCGAGAGCCGCGACCGGACGGGACGAGCGTGTACAGCCGTCCCCTGCCCGGGAAGGCCCGCATGTACCCGGAGACGGACGTGCCGCCGATCCGCGTCACGCAGGAACGCCTCGAGCGCATCCGCGAGCATCTTCCCGAACGGCCCGACATCACGGTGAGCCGCCTCGTGCGCGAGTACGCGATCCACGAGCAGCAGGCCCGCCAACTGGTCCAGGAGGGAACGGATGAGCTGTTCGAGCTGATCGCCCGCGAATTCGGCGAGCCGCGGCTCGTCGGGACGGTCCTGCTCTACAACTTCGGCGAACTGAGGCGCGAGTCTCTGGACGTCGACGGAATCCAAATCGACCGTCTCCGAGAATTGTTCTCCCTGCTGAAGGCCGGCCGGTTCGCGAAGGAAGCGGTCCCCGAACTCCTGCGCGAGATGGCCCGCCGAGGCACTCGTGCGACCGAGATCGTCGACGCGGTCCTCGACGAGTCGAAGGATGCGATCGAGGCCCGAGGGGAGACCGCGGAGAAGGGGCTAATGGGGAAGGTTATGGAGCGGGTTCGGGGTCGCGCCGACGGGAAGCTCGTGAGCGAGGTCCTCCATGAGCGGCTCGCCGCCCGCCTTCGCAGAAGGAAGAAGGAAAAGAAAGGAAAAAGGTGAACCGGTCCACAACGAGATCAGAAAGCGCGAATCACTCAGCGCTTGCCTTTCTTGGCTTTCTTCGTGGTCTTGCTCTTCTTCGATGCCATGGTGGGGTCTAACTCCTCCTGGGGGCAGGCCCCGTTGATAGAATCGATGTGCACGTTTCGAACCTTAAACATGCGCCTGGTATTCCGCGCCGCGTCACGAATCGTCGCGCCTCCGAAACGTTAAGGGGATTCGGACCATGCGGTCCTCGAGACGGGCGCCATGAAGGCCTTCATCTCGATCGACATGGAGGGAATCTGCGGCGTCGTCAGCGAGATCGAGACGGACCCGATCAAGGGAGGCGAGGCGTACCAGCGCAATCGACATCTGATGACCCAGGAAGCCAACGCCGCGGTCGAGGGTTGCCTGAAGGCGGGCGCGACGGAGGTCCTCGTCGCCGACTCGCACTGGAACTTCGACAACCTGATCCCGGAGGAGCTGCACGAGGCCGCCATGCTGTTGCGCGGGACTCCCAGGTCCTTCTCGATGGTGCAGGACCTCGACTCGTCCTACGATGCGGCCCTGTTCATCGGATACCATGCGCGGGCCGGGACGCCGCGCGCGATCCTCGACCACACCTACAGCGGGACCATCGCCAGCGTCCGGGTGAACGACACGGAGGTCGGCGAGACCGGGATCAACGCGTACCTGGCGGGACATCATGGAGTGCCCGTGGTCCTCGTCACGGGCGACCGGGCCGTGACCGCGGAAGCGAAGGCGTTGATCGCGAACGTCCACACGGTCGCGGTGAAGGATGCGACGGGAGCCACCGCCGCGAGGAATCTGCATC
>VBLT01000020.1:0-2636 GCA_005878615.1 Methanobacteriota archaeon | reverse complement strand
AGAGCCCGATCCGCATGGTCGTCGAGTTTCGAGGCACCTACGCAGTCGACCGCGCCGCGATGATCCCCACCGTCCGCCGTATCGGGGGATTACGACTCGAGTTCGAGGCTGCCGATTATCCAGATGCCTTCCGAACCTTCTACGCGATGGTCACCATCGCGGGAGGAGACTGATTCGCCGCCTAGAAGGGCGCCAACAAAGGCTCAATCACGACTAGCCAAAGCAGGATTACGAGCCCGCTCAGCGAAGAAACCGATAATCGTTGCCATGAGAAGGAAAGAGACGACCAAGAAGGCTGCGAACCACCCTCTCCCCGTAGCCCATGGCTCGCGGGACATCTTCACCAGGACGCCGAAGTAGAAGTAGAGGGCCGCGAGCAGCAGAGTTGAGGACGAGAGGATGCCGCTGAGCAATATCCCAAATGCGACCCGCTTCCCGAAGATGGACAGGACAAGAAAAACGAGTTCAACGCCGGCGAGCGCGAGGGCGATCAGACCAAGACCGTAACTCTGGGGAAAAACATCGCGAAAGGGCGAGTTAAGGCCAGCGTAATCATGACACCCTGAGTGATCACAGAAGCCCAGGAGATAATACGTCGTGCTGCTCTCCAGGTAATCCAACCAGGGAGTTGATACAACGTTAACCGTGAAGAAAATCGTTAGCACCAGGAGCACAAGCGCAAAGACGGTCGGTCCGAATCGCTCCGGAAGGCCGCTCGGACGATGATCAAAGGGTCTGTCGCTCTGGTGTTGCAAAGTCTACCCTCACACCCCGGAGATGAGTAGGTCCTCGACCCTAGTTAAGCCCTCCCGAAGCGGAGTTCCAAAGGGGGAACGGCCCGCCACATGGTCGAGCAGGCACGAACAGGATGGGGAAGTTTCGGGACGCTTTGCGGAGAGCACCGCATCGTTACGTCCTCTCGTTTGTTCGCTGACAATACCTATATACCGAGACATTTCATTGGGCGCAAAGGAGAGAAGGGTCTTGGCCATGGCGGCGAAGAAGGCCAAGGGGGATGATTGGTTCTCCTCCCTGGACGCGGAGCTCGAGAAGAAGACCCGGGAGATCATCGAGGATGTCGGAGAGCAGAACGTCGCCCGGCTCGAGCTGAACAAGACCCTGATCGAAGACTTCTGGAAAGTCTGGAAGCGGTTCAACAAGATCAACGTGCACTTCGCCCTCGAGCCGTCGTACACGAACTGGGGCGTCTTTCCCGACACGTTCCCCGACGGCGACTGGCACTGGCGGCCCGGTTTCAACCCCGCCGCGGTCCAGACGGTCCAGCTGCTCGACCGCTCGATGGACCAAGGGCGCGTGGGCGACGCGCTCAAGGTGAACTACGTCGAGGTCGACGGAAAAGTCCACCTGCGCGTGACGTTCGAATATTCGGAGGGCGAGCATTATTACAAGTACAGCGGCTGGAAGCGGAGTTGGACGATCCACACGCTGTACGATCAGCCGCTCGACAAGACGAACGTGGACGACCTGCACCGGCTGTTCGCGGACCTCGTCCGGGTGTGGTACGAGAGCCACCTCCGGCGGGCCCGCGACGTCCTCGTCAAATATCTGAAGACGACGTTCGAAAAGGTCGAGACCTTCAATCAGTGAGTCCACGAGGGAAAGCAGAATCATCTGTGATACGCGGTGAGGAGCCTATATCATCGCCGCCCGAGAACCTGGACGGACGTGGAAGACCTCCTGCCAGGCGCCCTCCTGATTCTCCTGGTCGGTGGCGTCGTCTTCGCGTGGATCGACTGGCGCCTCCGCACCCGAAAACTGCCTCGCTCCCTCGGCCCGAGCTGGGAATGCCCCCACTGCGCGGTCGCGAACGAAGCGGAGCTGACGGTCTGCTGGTCCTGCGGTGCCGCGATCGCCCGCCTCGGCACGCGTCCCTCGGTCGGCCCGACCGCGGAAACGTGGCAGTGCCGCAAATGCCGCGCCTGGAACAGCGTCTCCCGCCGATCCTGCTGGTCGTGCGCGAACACGCCGGCGAAGGCGCCGAAGCGGGATGCGTGACCCGACCTAGTGGATGCCGCGGTACAGCCCGCCGTCGATCTGGATGATGTTCCCGGTGAGATAGGACGCCCGCTCCGAGAGCAGGAACGCGATCAGGTCGGCGACCTCGCGGGGCTCTCCGTACCGGCCCAGCGGGATCTCCTTCGTTCCTTCCGCCACAACATCCTCGAAACGCCGCGTCTCGCGCTTCGCCCGGTCCCGCATGAGGTCCAGCAAACGGTCCGTCGCGATCCAGCCGGGCGCAACCGCGTTCACCCGGATCTTGTCCGACGCGAGCTCCCGCGCGAGGGTCTTGACGAGGCCCACGACCGCGGCGCGGATTGCGTTCGAGAGGACGAGATTGTCGACCGGTTGCTTCACCGAGATCGAGGTGATCGCGACGATCGAGCCGCCTCCCCGGGAACGCATGGAGGGGAGGGACGCTCGGATCAATCGATTCGTGCTCTGGAACGTGAGCTCGAAGGCTTGCGACCACTGCTCGTCCGTCAGCGTGTCTGCGCGTCCGGCCGCCGGTCCTCCAGCATTCGGCACGAGGAGATCGACGCCTCCTAAGGAGCCGATGGCCGCCTTCACGAACGCGTCGATGTCCGGTGCCCGGGACATGTCCGCGCGGACCGTCA
>VBLT01000019.1 GCA_005878615.1 Methanobacteriota archaeon | reverse complement strand
CTCATCGCCCGCCGTCTACAACGGTTCGTTGTATGTCGGGACCTCGAGGGGCACCGTCATCCGATTAGATGCAACGGATGGCCATGTGATCTGGGACACCAGGCTCCTCGCGAACCCCGCGTTCAGCGGGATCACGTCCTCGCCCAAACCTGCCTTCGATCGGGTCTTCATTGGCACGTTCAACGAGTCGGGCGGCGAGGGCGAAGTCGTGGCTCTGTGGGAAGGGAACGGGACCATCGCGTGGCGACTCGCAACGGCCTCGATCCATCTCTCGTCCCCGGCCGTCGTCGGCGACACCGTCTACGTGGGCGTCATGGGACGGTACAACACGACGAGCCAGGTCACGTTCGACCCGCCGTATGGGGTCCTGGCCCTCGGTGCAGCCTCCGGGATGGAGCGATGGTTCGTCCCGACGGGTGGTTCCGTCGCCGCGTCCCTTGCGGTCCTCGGTCCCAATGTGATCGCGCCGGCCAAAGATGGGAAAGTGTACGCCCTGAACCGCACGACCGGATCTGTCGCTTGGCAGGTCGCGGTCGATGCCGGCATCTCCTCGCCGACGGTGTCCGGCGATACCGTGTTCGTGGGGGGAGGTGCGTTCGGTGGCACCGGTCGCGTTGTGGCTCTGTCCGGAAGTAGCGGATCTGTGAAGTGGAGCTTCGCCCCAAATGGACCCGTCCAGTCATCGCTCACGTTCGCCTCGGGTCATCTCGTGTTCTCGACAAACACGGCCCACGGGACGGTTTATTCCCTCAACGCGACGACGGGGACCCAGGAATGGACGTTCGAGCCGACCCCCGCGGAATACATCCTCGGCTCGCCGGTGGTCGCGGATAACATCGTGTATGCTCCGAGCGACAACGGCCATGTGTATGCGCTCGCGCAAGCGTTCGGGACCGCGCCCTTTTTGGACGCAACGGGCGTGCTCCTTGCGGGAGCAACGATCGCCGTCGCGGCCGTCGCCGTCGTCGTGGCGGTATTCCTGATCCTCCGGAGGAGGTCCCGTCGTGTTCCTTGAACGCAGCGAGCGATGGCAGGCGGTGGCCTTCACCGCCATCCTGATCGCGGCGATCGCGGGCCTCTACGCGACGACCTTGATGCTGCAGCCCGCCCCGGTGACCCCGTCCGTGGTTCATGCCGCGACCCTCGACGTACGAGGCGCCTCCTGGACGATCCAATACCGGCCGGAGACGACGACGAACAACACGGCCTTTGACCTCCTGCGGGAGGCCTCCGTCCGGCTCGGGTTTCCTCTCGGGTATGTCCCGTACGCGATTCCGAAAGGGATCTTCGTCACGTCGATCAACGGAACGACCAACGGGGACGGCGGCAGCTATTGGCAATATTGGGTGAACGGCATGTACGGGACCGTCGCCGCGGACCACGCGGTCTTGCACGACGGCGACGCGGTCCTCTGGACCTTCTCCGTTCCTCAGGAGGGATGATGCCGCGCGGATGGCGGGCCGCCATCGACGCGGGCCTGGGAGACAATCGCACCCGGATCCTCGGCGTCTTCCTGATCCTCCTCGCGATCCTCGGCACGTACGTCATGCGGGCGTACGCGAACATCGAGACGGTCTTCGTCGCGAGCCTGCTCGCGGGTTCTCTGCTCGGCCGATGGTGGACCGTCCTCGTGCCGTTGTCGGCCCTCGCGGTCCTGCAGCCCCTCGAGTGGGGCACGACCTATCGCGGATACATGATGGGGGCGATGGCCGGCATCACGTTCTTCGTCGTTTCCGGATACGTGTTCGTCGGGGTCCTCGGGCGCCGGCTCCGTCCGAGGGTGCTGTTCCGCGTGAAGTCGGTGGCCCTCCTGACGACGATCAGTGTGCCGCTGACGATCGCCTATGACTTGTGGACCGCGACGGGGGAATGGGCGTTCCTCACGCGCCCTCTCGGGGTCCCCTTCGCCACGATGCTGGAGGCCCAGGTTCCGTTCACCCTGTACCACCTGCTCAGTTCCCTGATCTTCGTGCCGTTGTTCGGCACCGCGTTCCTCTTCTTGCACGCGTACGGTTGGCCGACCCGGAACCCGGAGGAAGCGACTTCGAGGCCGCTCGGCCGAGGATGATCAGAGAAGTTCCTCGATTTGCTCCCGCATCCGGCGGAGTTCCTCGCGGCGCCGTTCGAGCTGCGTTTCCTGTTCCCGAATCGCATGGTCGCGTTTCTCCAGGCTGGCCTGGCGCGCCTCGAGCTCCCGCTGAAGGGCCTGCAGCCGGGCGCGTCCTCGCTCGACCGTCTTGTCCTTCCCCTTCAGGTCCGCGGCCATTGCTCGCACCTTCCGCGTCTGCTCCTCGATGGCCTCCCGTTCCTTCGACACGTTCCGGGCCACGAGGGCCTCGATCGTCGCCTCCTTCTGAGAGACGCGTTCTCCCTCCGCCTCCAGTTTCTTCATCATCGTCTTCGACTCGGCCCGCTCCCCCTCGAGGGAATCGGCCAGTTGTTTGAGTCGTTTCTCGCGCTGCTCCAAGGCCTTTGCCCGCGCCTCCAGTTCGGCCTTGGCGGTCTCAAACCGATGTTCGCGGGCCTCGAGTTCCTCGCGGGCCTTGGCGACCTTCTGCATCTCCTTTTGCTGCGACTCCATCAACGCCTGCTGTTCCGCCATCCGGTCGTTCAGCTCGCGGCCTTTCGCCTCCGCGGTCTTCTCCGCGTACTTGAGGAGGCTCATCGCCTTCGACTTGATGTCCGCGGCGTCTTCCTCGCGCTTCGTGAGCGAGGCGGCTTGCGATTCGAGTTCCTTCGCGCGCTTGACCGCTTCGACGGTCGCCCGCTCGAGTTCCCGCTTTTCCTCCGCGCGTTTCCGCTGTTCCGTGGCGGCGTGTTCTTCCGAACGCTCGAGGTCCACGCGCCTCCGGTCCGCCTCGGCCGTCCGCTTCTCGAGAGCCTGCGCGGACTTGGTCGCCTCGAGTTCCTTCTTCTCGAGGGATGATTCGATGGCGTTCAGGGCGGCCTCCCGCTTCGCGAGCGCGGCCCCTCGGTCTTCGACGCTCGTCGTCGCCTTCGCGAGGTCCGAAAGTTTCTCCTTGAGTTCTCGCTCGGCCCGGGTGGCCTCCGTCTCGCGTGATCGGATCGTCTCTTCTCGGGACGCCGACGTCTTCTCCCGGTCCGCGACGGCCTCGAGGCGTTCTTCCAGCTGCTTGGCCTCGGTCTTGGCCTTCTTTTCAACGGCCGCGATGGACGCCCGATCCCGAGCGAGCTCCTTCAGGGCGGTCCCGAGTTTACGGGCCTCGACCGCCTGTTCCTTCGCAGTCGTATCGTGGACCTTCCCCTTGGATTCGAGTTCCTCCGTGGCTTTGGCGACCTCGTCCTCTTTCCGGGCAATCTCTTGGCCGCGCTGGGCGAGTCTCGTTTCCAAGTCGTGGAGCGCCGTCTCCCGTTCGCCGAGGGCCTTGGTCCGGGTCTCGAGGGCGGCTTCTCGGCGGTCCGCCTGGGCGGCCGATCGCTGGAGCTCCTCGCCTCGGGTTTTGAAAGAGGCCTCTTCGGCCGCGAGCTGTTTTTCCTTCGCCTTCGCGGCCGCAATGACCCGGCGGACCCGTTCCTCATCGGCCCGTGCGTCGGCCTCCCGCTTCCGCATTTCTCGATCCGCGGCGGCCTGTCGTTGCTCCCATTCCTTCTTGGACGCGGTGAGGACCTTCTCGCCCTTTTCGAGATTCGCTTCTCCGGAGGCCACGGCCCGTCCTCGTTCTTCGAGGGTGGCCCGTGCGGTGGCGAGGTCCCGCCCCGCGGACTCCATCGCCTTCGCCTTCGCCGCGAGGTCGATCCCCAGGGCATCGAGTTCCTTGTGATCCTCATCCGATTCTTTTCGAGCGCGGTCCACGGCGGTTCGCGCCTCGCGCAGTTCCGCCTGGTCCTTCGTCAATGCGGTCAGCCGCTTCTCGAGATCCGCCTCAGTGGACGCCAGCTCGGCCTCCCGATGTTGGAGTGCGTCGGTGCGGGCGTCGACCTTGGCCGCAGCAACTTTCTGGGCGTCGACGGTGGATCGGAGGGCCTTCTCCCGGTCATTCAACTCGCGCGCGCGTCGGTCGAGGCGGCTTTGCTCCTTCTCGAGTTCCGCCGTTTCCTTCAGGAAGGCCGCCTGTCTCAAAGTGAACTCTTTCTCCGCCGTGGCGAAGGCGGCTCGCGACGCCTCCACCTCTCGTTCGTGGGCCGAGGCCTGGGCCTCGCGGGAGCGAAGGGCCTTCTCCGCGGCTTGCGCACCGTCGCGTCGGCGCGCCAGCTCGGCCTGCGCGGCCTCGATCGATTTCGTCCCCCGATCCAGCTCCGTCTCCCGGACCTTGATCGCGGCCTCGTGCTTCTCGAGGCCCGCCCCGACGGCTGTCGCCTGCTTCTCGGCCGCGTCGAGGGCCTTGCTTCGTTCCTGCAATTCCTTTTCGACCTTGGCGAGTTCGGCCTCCTCGCGCCGGATCTTCGAGGTGCTCGCATCGATCTCCTTCGCCAGCGCCTTCTGTTCGACCGTCAGGGCGGTCGCCTGGACCTCCCGTCGAAGAAGGGCATCCTCCCTCGTCTTCAGCGCCGAGGCGGCGGACTCCACCTTCGCCGCTTCATCGTGAAGATGGGCTTCGCGTCGTTCGAGTTCGCCGCGGCCCTTGTCCAGGGCGCTCTGGCCGGCCTGCAGGGCCTGCGTTTGCTCCTTCAGCTCCTTCGAGCGATTGTCGAGGTCGCCGCGTAGCTTGCCTACGGTGTCCTCTTGTCTCTTGAGTTCCCGTCGGGCCTCGAGGGCTTTCGCTTCCGCAGCCCTCGCCTTGTCCTCGGCCTCCTTCTCGCCGCGGGCGAGTTCGCGCTCCCGTTCGCGGAGCGCCTTCGCGGCCGCCTGCGCTTCGGAGTCGAGCCGCCCCAGTTCCGATTCCCGGCGGGTTAGCTCGTGATCGCGCTGCTGGAGGAGCTTCGCCTTCGAGTCTAGGTCCGCCGCGGCCTCGCCGTGACGCTTCTCCCGCACCTGCAGCTCCGTCCTCTCCTTCTGAAGCGCCGAGGCCCGCGCGTCGAGTTCGCTCGCCTTCGCCGATCGAGCGCGGGCGGCCTCCAGGTCCTTGGCAAGGGATCGAGATCGCGTGACTTCCGCGTCCAATTGAGTCTTGAGCCGGGTCGACTCCGCCTTTCCCTCGAGCTCCCTTCGCTGGATGGCTTCCTTCGCCTCGCGCAGGTCGGAGCCGAGCGCCTGGACCTCCTTCGCCCTCGCGGCGAGCTCCCGATCCCGAGCCTCCAGTTCCTTCCGGGCTTCCGCCAACTCCCGGACATGGCCCGCGTCTTTCGTCGCGGCTTGCTCCGCCGCCTTCTCCTGCGTCTCTTGGAATCGCTTCTCTCCCTTCTCGAGGGCGTGCTCCCGTTCCTTCAGGGCCCTCAGGTTCCGTTCCACTTCGAGGACGCGCTGGGCCGCGGTCCGAGACACCTTCCCCGCTTCCGCCTCCCGTGCCCGGACCTGAGCCTCGGTCCCGCGGAGGGCCGTCTCTCGGCTCGCGAGCTCGTTCGCCCGCGTCTCGATGGATTTGGACTTCGCGTTCAATTCTGATTCGCGCTCTCGGAGTTCCTCGGCCTTGGCCGCCCGCTTTTTCAGGTCTCCGATCTCCGCCTCGAGTTTTGCGGCCCGTCCCTTCTCCTCATCGATTGCCGCAAGGGACTTTTTCGCCTCGGACTCGAGCGTCTTCTCCCGGTCCACCACGGCCTTCCGTGCGGCCTCTGCCTCCCCATGCTCCGCATCCAACGCGCGCGCGGCCTTGACCGATTCTTTCTTGGCGACCTCAAGTTCCTTGCCGAGGTCCTCGGATCGTTGCGCCATCGATTCGAGCTGCGATTTCGCCTTCGTCAGCTCGGCGTTGAGCTCCCGCGCGCGTCGTCCCCCGGCGTCTTCGGCGGAACGAGTCGCCGCTTGGTGGGATTCGACTTCCTTCTCCAGTTTCGCCAACTCGCGGTCCCGGGTTTGAAGGAGTTTCCGGAGCTCCCCGACCTCCTCCGTGTGCGCTTGGTCCGTCTTCTTCGCCTGGTCCACGAGCTTCGCGCGGTCGTCCTCGATCTTTCGTTCCAGCTTCTCGATCGTCCGTTCCCTCTCGCGGACCTCTTTGAGCGCCCGTTCGGCGTCTTTCTCCCGCGCCGCCGCGGCCCGAGCTTCGTTCGCCACCGCGGCCTCGCGACCGGCGAGATCCTTTTCGTGGGAATCGAGCGACCCTTGGCGCTTCTCCAGCTCCCGCTTCTCGGCCTCGAACTTCGTCCGCTGTTCCTTGATCTCTGTCTCCCTCGCGGTCAAGTCGCCAGCTCGGCCGAGCCGCTTCTTCAGGTCCTCGAGTTCGTCCTTGAGCCCGGCGGACTTGTCCTTCTCTTGGTCGACCGAGCCCTGGGCGCGGGTCATTTCCGTGGTCAGGACGATTTCCTTTTCGCGGAACTCCTTGCGCGCGGCCGCGCTTTCGGCCTGAGCCGACTTCAGGTCATGGAGTGATTTGGAGAGGTCCTTTTTCGCGGCGGCGAGTTCCTGCTCGAGTTCCGCGGCGCGACGATCCGACTGATCCCGCAAGGTCTTGCGGGCTTCCGCCACCTCGGCTTCGCGCTCTTGCAACTTCGTGCGGGTCTGTTCCACTTCCTTGCCCGCCCCTCGGACGAGGCGCGTCTCGGCGTCGAGTTTGTCTTGGGCGATCGAGAGGGCCTCTTCTCGCTCCGCGAGCTCCTTGGTCCTGCGGTCCAAGGCCACTCGGAGGGACTCCACTTCGGCGTCCCTCTTCTTCACCGCGCCCTCCTTCGCCTCGAGGGCCGCTTCCTTCTTGACGAGTTGTTCCCTCGCGACTTGCGAATCTTTCGCGGCGACCTTCGATTTGCGGAGGGTCTTCACCTCTTCACGGGCCTCCGCGACCTCGCCTTCGAGCTGCTTCATGGCCTTCGTCGATTCTCGCTCGAGCGCCGCGTTCGTGGCTTCGAACTGTTTCGCCTTCGCCTCGAGTCCTTCAATCTTGGAATCCTGCCGGGCGATCTGGGCTCCCTTGGCCTCTGAGATTTTTCGGGCCTCCGCGAGTTCCTTCTTGAGTTCCTCTTCGCGGGCTTTCGCCTCGGCCTGCAAGGCCGCGAGCTCGGACTTCCGGGCGACTGGTTCCTCAGGTCGCTCCGCTTCCGCGGGCTCTCCCCCGAGGGATTTGCGAGCTCTTTCGCGGAGTCCCATCTCGATCACAGCTCCAGACTGTCGAGGATCTTCTCGTAGAGCGCGAACTTCTTCGACTTGGCGAAGCCCTCGATCTTGTCCGCCGGCAGGTCGCCGAGCAGCTCATCGACGTCCTTCATCACGACCTTGAGCTCGTCCTTGAGCGCGAGCAGGTCCTTCTGCTGCTCGACCAGCTTGTTCTTCTCCTCGACCATCCGCTCCATCGACTCCTCGAGCTGGACCATCCGGCCCTTCAGCTCGGCGAGATCGTTGTCGGATCGGACGGTGATCGTCGCGTCGCCCCTCGGAACGGGCCTCGGCCCGCTCGCTCGCTGCTCCAGGTCCCATCGTTTGCGTTCGAGATCGACCTCCCCTTCGGTGAGCGCGTGGTGCCGCTCGTCGAGGAGGCGCGCCTTCTCCCGGAGGAGCTCCTCCCGCTTCTCCAGTTCCCGCTGTCGCTCGTGGACGCGGTTCATCACGCGGCGGAACTCATCCTCACGTCGGACGACGTCCGATTCCCGCTCCTTGAGCTGCCCGAAGGCCTTCTCCCTCGACTCGAGTTCCCGTCGGAAGGCATCGATCCGGCTGCGGAGGGACGTCTCGCGCGCCTTCAGCTCGTCCTGTTGGAGGTGCAGGATATTCCGATAGGTGTTCTCCATGCTCGCGAGGCCTTCCTCCAGCCGCAGGATGTCCTCCTTTTCCAGGAGCAATTCCTCGATCTGCCGCTTGAGCTCGTCCCGTTCTCGGATTTCGAGCGGATTCACGGAGGCCTCGAGGCCCTTGATCCGACCGCGCGCGCGGTCGATGAGGGAGTCCATCTGCTCCAGGCGACGTTTCCGCCGCTCGAGCATCCGGTCGAAGGGCTCCGCCAGCTTCCACAGCGATTCCTCCATCTCGCCTTCCCGGCCGCCGGACTCGAGGAACGAAGCGGGCTCCGATCCTTCCGGGAGGTCCGCGTTGGAACGCGGCTCGGCCTCCCGCACCTTCGCCTTCTCGCGGCTCAGTTGCAGGATCCGACGCAGGTACTCCTCTTCCGGCGCCCCGCCGCCGGGTGCGAGAGGAGCCGCGGTGCCGATCGACCCGGGCTCCGGGAACTTCGCTTTGCAGTTCCGGCATTCCCTCGCTTCGGCGGGATTGATCGAATTGCAGATCGGACAGAAGACGGCCTGAATGGTCCCCTCGAACGGCTGGTTGCAGCGGGAGCACGATGCGGCGTCGAGCTTCGTCTCGGCTCCGCATTCGCTGCAGTACGCGGCGTTGCTGGGAGTGAGGGCGCGTTGGGCCATCGGTACCTGCTACGAGGATCGTGGGATCCCGGACGGATCATTCGTACGCGTTGTACGAGAGGATCTCCGAGAGATGTTTCCTGCCCGCCGGGGGCTCGTACGCCTCCGGGATGCCCAGGGGCGTCAACCCTACGACCCGGACATCTTGCGGGATTTTCAGGAAGGATTTCACCTTCTCCTCGTTGAAGGCGAAGATCCAGGAGGTCCCCAACCCCTCACTCGTTGCCGCGACGGTGACGTTCGCGAGCGCGCCGCCCAGGTCCAGCGGGTACGAGTTCATGTATCCGCCGATCATCGCGACCGCCTCGTCGAGGCGAGCACACGCGACGACCACCAAAGGCGCGTCGGCCATGTGCTTCGCGTTCGTGCAGGCGCCCGCGAGCTTCCGCTTCGTGTCCTCGTCCGAGACGACGATGAACTTCCACGGCTGGAGGTTCTCCGCCGAGTGGGCGAACCGCGCCGCGTTCATCACCGCCTGGACCTTCTGCTCCGGGACCGGATCGGGTTTGTACTTGCTCACGCTCTTCACCGACTTAATGGCCTCGAGGGCCTCCATGTCGTCCCAGTCCGTCCGATTTGGTGTGATGATAATAAGCGTTTCTGCCCCGTTATTGCGGCAGGGATGACGTCCTCCGAGGGATTCCGAGGATCGATCCGACCGCATTGATCGGACCGCGAACCCTTTCGAATCGGTGATTCCGTCGTCCCGATGGGGAACGTTTAAGTCGCGTCACCAGTTTTCGCGACCCCACGGGCCCGTAGCTTAGCCTGGTTGGAGCGTCCGGCTGATAACCGGAAGGTCGCCAGTCCAAATCTGGCCGGGCCCACTTCCGGGCCCCGGGCGTCATGCGGACTCGGTACCGGTCGAAAGGACTCGTGCCTCTGCGCGGTGTCGAGCCACCAGAATCTTTGAATGCGCCGTGATTCATCGTCCCAACGATGAGGGGGATGCCCCGGGGGTCGGCCGTCGTGATCATCGCTCTCCTCGGGATGGTGATTGTGGCCGCCGTCTTCTTGAACTCATTCGCCCCGGGGAGCAGTCCATCCGGCAACTCACCGGGAGGCAACCCGCCGGGCAGCAACCCACCCCCTGTGACCGGCCCGCAATGCCGGGGAACCGCGGCCTGCTTCACGGATACGGTAACCTATATCGTCGACGGGGACACGCTTGATGTCGGCTCCACCCGAATCCGGCTCACGCTCGTGAACAGTCCGGAGGTCGGACAACCGGGCTACGCGGAGGCGAAGGAATTCACGAACCGGACCTGCCCGGTCGGGACGCAGGCCCTCGTGGATGAGGACGATGGCCAGACCGGCGGGAGCTACGGGCGCATGGTCGCCCTCGTCTACTGTCAAGGCACGAACCTGAATGCCGAGTTGCTCCGGTCGGGCAATGCGGTGCTCGTCCCTGACTTCTGCGCGGTAAGCGAGTTCGCCCGCGACGCCTGGACCGGCTGTCCGTAGGGTCCATCCTGCGCATCCTAGCGCGTCAATTGGATCGTCTATTCCAATCCGAATTCTCCGATTATCGCGATTTGAATAATTGTCGCCCTAAGGGTTAACTTGGGGACTCCTTTCCGTCCACATCGAAAATTGGGAGGGCCGTTCACGGGGTACGTTCGCGGCTTGCAGTGTCGGGAATGCCGGACGGAATATCCGCCGATCCAGCTTGCGGTATGTGAATCGTGTTTCGGGCCGCTCGAAGTTCGGTACGAGATCGACGCGGTTCGAGCCGCCTTCCAAAGCAGTTTTTTGGCAGGCCGGCCTCACACGTTGTGGCGGTATCGCGAGCTCCTTCCCGTGTTCGACGACCGCGCAATCGTCGACCTCGCACCAGGTTACACTCCTTTGAGGCGAGCGAAGAACTTGGAAAGTGCGATTGGCACAGGGGAGATTTGGATCAAAGATGACACCGTCAATCCGACGTACTCGTTCAAAGACCGCCCCGTCGCGGTCGCGATCGCGAAGGCCCGGGAGTGGTCTCTCCCGGCGGTAGGGTGCGCGTCGACGGGCAACCTGGCCGCGGCGACCGCGGCGGCGGCCGCCAAGGCCCGCATCCCCTGCTACGTCTTCGCCCCCGCCTCGCTCGAACCCGCGAAGCTCCTGTTGCCGCAGCTCTACGGCGGGATCGTGGTCCCGATCGACGGCACGTACGACGACGCGAATCGCGTCGCGCTCCAGGTGGCGGACCGGCGGGGCTGGGGATTCGTGAACATCAACCTTCGGCCGTATTACGCTGAAGGGTCGAAGACACTCCTGTTCGAGACGTGGGAACAACTTGGATTTGATCTGCCAGACGTCATCGTGGCCCCGCTCGGA
>VBLT01000018.1 GCA_005878615.1 Methanobacteriota archaeon | reverse complement strand
GCGGGTCGCGTCCATAAAGGCGGAAGCCGCGGTTCTCAAATTCGAGAAACGAGAATGGACATCAGCCGCGGAAGATCGGGCGTTCGCTCACGTGGAACGGTTCGGCCAAGGGCCGGAACGGGCGTCCCTTCGTCTCGGCGTGGATCCGCCTGCGGAGCGCGTCGACCTCCATCTCCGCCTGTTCCTTCGTCTCCCGGATTCGGACGTTCACCGGCCCCCCGCCGGCCTCCTTCTTTCCGATGACCACGATGTAGGGAACCCATTCCTTCTCGGCGTTCCGGATCTTCTTCCCGAGGGAATCCCCGGAGTCGTCCAGGTCGACGCGGATGCCTTCGAGCCGCGGGACCAACGTGCGGGCGTACTCCACGTCGTCCGCCGCGACCGGCACGAGACGCACCTGGGTCGGGGACAGCCAGACCGGGAGCATGGGCGGCCTGCCCGCCTTCGCCGCCGCGGCGGCCTTCTCGAGGAGCGCGTAGATCACCCGTTCGACCGCGCCGCTCGGAGACAGATGGAGGATGAGCGGGTGGCGTTTCTTGCCGTCCTCGTCGGTGAAGGTGATCCCAAACCTCTTGGCGTTCTCCGTATCGATCTGATCCGTCGTCAGGGCGGCCGCCTTGGCGTTCGCGTCCACGAAATTCCATTCGTACTTCTGGACGAAGTAGAAGAACTGATCCGACCACATCTCCACGAGGATCGGCTTGCCCCAGCGCTTCGCGTAGGCGATGACGAAATCCTTGTGCTCGTCCCAGAAGGCCTGGGTCACGCGCATCCCGACCTCCAGGTCGTCGGGCATGGAGAGGCCGCAGTCCTCCAGCAGATTCCAGGCGAGTTCGAAGCGCACCATGAGTTCCTCCTTCGCCATCTCGATGTCGGAGACGAGGGCGTGGCAGTCGGGCATCGTGAAGGCGCGGAGGCGCCGGAGGCCCGCGAGTTCGCCTCGCTGCTCCGCGCGGAACGAGTACCGGGTGAGCTCGTAGAGCGGGAGGGGCAGCTGCTTGTATGAGATGACCATGTCCTTCATGATCAGGAACTGCCCGAAGCAGGCGCTGAACCGCAGGAACGCGCGTTTGTTCGGCGTCTGCACGATGTACTGTCGGGCGGGGAACCGGTTTAGGTACGACTTCAGGGCGGGATGCTCGAAGTCGTACATGACCGGGGACTCGACCTCGAGCGCGCCATATTCCCGCACCCGTTCGCTGATGAACTCTTCGAGGAGCGCCTTGATCAGCTTGCCTTTCGGATAGTAGCGCAGGTTCCCCGGGTCGGATCCGGGCTCGTAGTCGACGAGCTCGAGTTCCTGCATCAGACGGACGTGGGCGGGTTCCTCCTTCGCCTCGCGGGACTTGGCCATCTCATAGGTGGCGAAGGTGCGGAGCCGCTCGTGCCCCTCGAACGGATATCCGCCGACCTTCCCGTCCTTGATCGACAGGTGGTGCATGTGCCCGTCCGGCTCGAGGATGTGCCAGTGGGAGACGAGCTTCGCTTCGGCCTTGACCGCGTCCGAGACTTCCTCCTTCCCCGAGGCGGCCGCTTCGGCCACGATCTCGCGGGAGAGTTCGCTCAGCGGGTGGCCTTTGACCGCGACCTTGAATGACTTGTAGTATCCGAAGGGGGACCCATGGACCTCGAATCCGCGGGCGACGAGTTCCTTTTCCAGGAGCCCGAGGATTTCCTGGGCGGGGCCTGGGGCCGCGAGCGAGGAGCTCAGGTGGGCATACGGATACAGGACGATTCGTTTCGTGTGGACCTGGCCAGCCACGTCCTCGATGCTTTCCGCGGCAGCCTTCGCGGCCCCGCCGGGATTCGCCTCGTCCCGTTTCTCCGCGCTGATGAAGGCGGCAAGCGCTTCGTCCACCCGCGCCCGCCGCTTCGACGCGGGGAGGTCGGGCGCGGCTTTGAGCGCCTTCTCCTTCACCTCGTACTCGAGGGAATCGACATGGAGGAAGAGGATCCGCATGGCCGGCCCGCTTATCGTCCCGAAGTATAAAGTTCCTGTCGGACGCCGCGTACGGTGAAATAGGGATCGGTCGTTCGCGGAGCCGATGGCCGAAGCCGCACGCGTTTGGCGCCATCGGACCGGAGAAATCGTCCTCGACCGGACCCGCGTGATGGGCATCCTGAACGTCACCCCCGATTCGTTCTCGGACGGCGGCCGCTACTTCGAGCCGGACGCTGCGTTGCGCCACGGCATCGAGTTGGTCGAGCAGGGGGCGGACCTTCTCGACATCGGAGGCGAATCGACGAGGCCAGGGTCCGATGCAGTTTCCGCAGAGGAAGAGTGGCGCCGCATCGGGACGGTCATCCGTGACCTGGCGGTCAAGGTGGACGTGCCGCTTTCGATCGACACGATGAAGGCGGCGGTGGCGGCCAAGGCCATCGACGCGGGCGCTTCCCTGGTGAACGACGTCTCCGGAGTCCGAGATCCCGCCATGGTCCGCGCCGTCGCGGAGCGCAAGGCCGGAGTCGTCGTCATGCACATGGCCGGGAATCCGAAGACCATGCAGGAGCACCCGCACTACGCCGACGTCGTGCGGGAGGTAGGCGCCTTCCTCACCGATCGGATCCGAACCCTCGAAGTCGCCGGAGTCCGTTCCGACGCCATCGCCGTCGATCCCGGAGTCGGTTTCGGCAAGACGCCCGATCACAACTTGACGATCCTGGGTCATCTGGATCGAATCGTCGACCTGGGCCACCCGGTCGTGGTGGGAGTGTCGAGGAAATCGTTCCTCGAGAAGTTCGGTGGCGGGGGACCGGGAGAAAGGCTATCTGGAAGCCTAGCGGCCGCGACGTTCGCGGTCACAAAGGGAGCGCAAGTGGTCCGCGTCCACGACGTCCGCGAGACGGTGCGGGCGGTGCGAGTGACCGACGCTCTCCGTCGCGGTGAAAAGCTTTAACCATCGAAACGATTCGTACCGTAATGGTATCGAAGAAAACCATCGCGTCGATCCTCGATGATTACGAGGAAATCGTCATCGCGACGGTCTGTTCTCATTCCTCGCTCCAGATTTTCCACGGCGCCCGCCAGGAGGGGTTCCGGACGCTCGGGATCGCAATCGGCAAGCGGCCCCGGTTCTACGACGCCTTCCCCCTCGCGAAGCCGGACGATTTCCTGATCGTCGACTCCTACGCGGACATCGTCGATCAAGCGGACGACCTCGTCTCGCGGCAAGTGGTCACCGTGCCCCACGGGTCGTTCGTCGAGTACATGGGATCCGACATCTTCGCGAAACTGCGCATCCCAACGTTCGGGAACCGCGAGGTCCTGCGATGGGAGTCGGACCGGGAGAAGCAGCGCGAGTGGCTCACCTCCGCGGGCGTCCCGATGCCGGACAAGATCGAACACCCGAAGGACATCGACCGCCCGGTCTTCGTGAAATATTACGGGGCGAAGGGCGGACGAGGCTCGTTCATCGCGAAGAACTATGAGGATTTCAAAGAGTCGATCCAGCCCGGCATGAAGTATGCGATTCAGGAGTACGTCGTCGGGACGCGGTACTACATGCACTACTTCTACTCCCCCCTGGCGACGACCGGATACCGGCTGTCGCGGGGGGCCCTCGAGATGCTCGGCGTGGACCGGCGGGACGAGGCGAACATCGATGAGATGTACAAGCTGGGAGCCCAGGAGGCCCTGCGGAAGATGGGGCTCCTCCCGACGTTCGTCGTGACGGGCAACATGCCGGTCGTCTTGCGGGAGTCCCTGCTGCCGATCGCCTTCGACATGGGGGAACGCGTCGTCGAGCGGTCTTTGGAACTGTTCGGCGGGATGATCGGGCCGTTCTGCCTGGAGACGATCGTGACGGACAAGCTCGCCTTCAAGGTGTTCGAGATTTCCACGCGGATCGTCGCGGGGACGAACCTCTTCATCGCGGGCTCGCCCTACTCCGACCTCACGGAACCGGGCATGTCGACGGGCCGAAGGATCGCGCGGGAAATCCGGATCGGACAGAAGCAGGGTCGACTCGCGGACATCCTCAGCTGAGGGTCCGGGCCGCGAGACGAAATCAGCTTGGAAAAATACAGGGAAACGCTTTTAAGGCCGCGGCCGGAATGCGCGCGTTGCGATGGCGGACCCCGTCACGGACCCGACCACGATCGCGGTGGTCCTGGTCGGCGTCGCGTTGGTCATCGCGGTGGGGTTCTTCGAGATGCGGTTCCTCCGCAAGAAGATGAAGACTCGCAGGATCCGAGAAGCGAAGAAAGACACCGAGCTGCTCGACGAGGCCCACAACGCGGTCGTCACCACGAAGGCGATCGCCGCGACCCTCGAGCGCCAGGGGATCCGGAGTCCAGAGGTCAACGAGTGGATCCGCGAGGCGGAGACCGCCGCCGGACGCCGGAACTATCGCGTCGCGAAGGACCTGGCCGGCAAGGCGAAAGACCGGCTCCTCGTCCTGAAGTCCGAGGTGGCATCGAAGGGCGAGGTCGCGAAGTTGGAGCAGCTCTCCGCGGTCCGCGGCGATCAGACCACGACGAAGGAACGGCTCCACAAAGAGGTCGCACCGAACTTTCCGCAGTCGAAGTTCTCCATCGAACTTGCCGAGGGCGCCCTGGCAACGGCGCGGGCGGGCGGTCGCGACGTCGCGCAGGCAACGGAACTTTTCGAGGCCGCGAAGGCGAGGTTCGAGGCGGAGGATTACGACGGCGCGCTGACGATGGCACGCCTTTCGAAGCGAGCCTCCGAAGGCAAGAAGGTGGAGGTTCCCGCGGCGAAGGGTCCGGCCCCCGTCGCCGTGATCACGGAAGGACGTTCCTGTCCGACCTGCAACGCACCGCTCAAAGAAGATGACGTGTTCTGCCGGAAATGCGGCACGCGACTTGTTCCTCTTGAGTGCGCGTCCTGCGGGGAGGCTCTCCTCGCGGACGACGAATTCTGTGCGAAGTGCGGGGCTCGTGTCTCCCGTTGAAATCGGAGACGAATAAACCTTAATTACCGAGGCTGGCCATCCTCCGGTGTGATGACGACGGGGAGCGACATGGAACAGGCCCTCACCGCCCTCTATGGCGAAGACCAGGTTGCCGCCGTCATCACGCTGAAAGTGGACACGAAGGAAGCCGATCGGATCGCCACGGAGATCGCGAAGTTCGACGTGATCTACGACGTGTTCCTCGTGACGGGGGACACGGACATCGTCGCCAAGGCACGGTTCAAGAACTACAAAGGGCTGAAGGACTTCGTGCTCTCGAGCCTCGCCCCAATCTCGGGGATCAAGGACACGAAAACCTTGATGGTGGTCACCACCTACAAGGAAGGCGGACAGTCGAGGGCACAGAGTTGAGGACGAACGGCAAAACCGGGAGCTGGTCACATGGACACCGAAGCGAGGCTGAAGCAAGTCATGGACGTCCTCGACCAGATCGCGGAGGACACCTCCGTCCCTAGGAACATCCGCCGCGGGGCCGCGGAGGCGAAGGCCCGGCTCGCCAAGAAAAACGAGGCGCTCGACCTGCGGGTGACGAGCGCGATCATGATCATGGACGATCTCGCGAACGACCCGAACATCCCGCTGCACGGACGTACGCTGATTTGGAACGTCATTTCGCAACTCGAGACCGTGAAGTAAGTCTTTTCGCGGAGACATCGATTCCTTCCCGTGCCAGCGTTGGAGGCGACCCTGCTTCTCCTCATCAATCCATTCGGAGCACTCGCCCTGAGCGGACTCGCGGCTCTCCGGCTATGATCCGACCTGAAATCTCGCGATCCGCAGATCGTTCCGTCGAGTGCTCGACGTCGTTTGGCGGTCTATCTCGCTCCGTCCGTTACGATTCCCGTATTCGGTCTTGTGGTATGGTTGCAGATCGCGAGCCTCGAGGGCCGCGGCGTATTGTCCGCGCGGGACCTGAGCCTTGTTTCCTGGACTCTCGTCGTGTACGGGTGGGCGGGCACCGTCGTGATTGGCGTCCGGGCCTGGATCCTGAGCTCAAGGCTTCCGCAGCTCATGGAGTTGACCTTCTCCCGGGTCAATTCCTTGGCTACGGCACCAGTTAGCCTTGCGATCTTTGCCCTTGTAGTAGATGTCCTCGTTCTGGGCAGGCTGCCGCTCGCCACGGCTGTTTCCGAAACCCAGGTCGCCTCAGTTGTAACCGCGCTGTCCGTGTACATCTTGTGCACCCTGGTGCTTCCCGTAACTACTGCCATTGCGAATCGAATCGAGGACATCGTCACGCCTCGAAACTTCCTCCTTCTCCTCGGTCTCTCCAACGTAGGGACCTATCCGGTTCTCGCAGCTCTTTTATGGGCGTGGCTTCAGATCTCTGCCTTGTGACGAGGCGAATCGAAAAATACCCCTGTCCGTCTCTCAGCGGGCGCGCGAGGCTAGTCTAGTGGTAGGACAGAAGCTTCCCAAGCTTCTAATGCGGGTTCGATTCCCGCGCCTCGCAGTCGCGCGGCGAACTATTCGAATTTCAAGGGCGAGGGCGCGTCCGTCGACGGAGCGTCGGAGCCGGGGCGTGGCCACGTGATACGGACTCCGAATTTCCGGCATCCGCGGGTTCGATATACGAGATAATGTCCGAAGACGCCCAGGATGAAGATTGAACCGAAAAGCCGCGCCCCCATCCGCCTCGTCGACTTGAGCGACTCGACGTTGTCGAACTCCACGTACGAGATGATGCCGCGGAATCCTCGGGACATGTACGTCTGGAGGGCGAGCGTTTTGCCGATCGCATGGAGCCGCTGCCCGCGATATGCGTCGCGCGTGAAACCCTTGTACATGTAGACATAGCGTTCGTCGACCTGCATCATCAGGTCGCGTGGTCGGATCCGGGTGGGTTGCGACGCATACCAGCTATAGGCTGCGAGGGTGCTCCCATCCAAGATTCCGAAGCATTCGTCGCCTTTCGAAAGGGTCTCCGCGAGGAAGTCCTCGGCCATGTCGCATTCCGGGTCCTTCGCAAAGTTCCGGATCGCCGCGGGAGACAGGAACTGGGCCGTGTACTGCGGCGGGCACGTGGCGAAGGCGGGATTGACCCAGTCCGCGCAAAAGCAGTGGAGGAGCTTGATCCGGAGATGCGTGCGGATCCGCCGTAAGGGCTTGATGGCCCAAATCGGAATTCGTTTCCGGGCTCGGACGTAGGCGGACGCGGCAGACCTGATTCCGCCCCCTCAACAGCCATGGTAGGTCCCCGGATATTCTTACCTTTGCCGGTCAGGCGGCGCCCGCCTCGACTCCAATCCGGTGGATCGACATGAGGAGTTCCGCCTCGCGACGGAGCCGGGAGGCGACATCAAGGATCTCAAGCAGCTCCTGTCGGACGTCGTCCGTTGCCGGCAAGCTCGCGGCGACATGGTACGAAAGGGATCGCGGGTCCAACTGGTTCCATGTCTCGTCAATGATAACATGGCCGCGGGCCTCGAGCGCTTGCACGACGCCTGCGACGAGGCGGGCGACGGCCTCCGCCATGGAGGCCGCGTCCGGGCCGGGGGGATCTTCGAGGAACTCCACGTCGGCTCGCAGGTAAGACCGGGATCGGTCGAGGCTGAGAATCCGGAAGCGCCGTCGGCCCTCCACCACGATGTCGTATTGTCCATCCTTGGATCGCTCCGACGCGATGATCGAAGCCTCCGTTCCGACCTTGCGCGGGACGGCGGGGCCGCCGACTTCCTCGCCGTCGAGGATCAGGACGACGCCGAACGGTTCGTCGTGGGCCAGGCAGCGGCCGATCATCTCGCGGTATCGCGGCTCGAAAATCTGCAGCGCCAGGGTCGCTTCCGGGAACAAGACCGTGTGCAGCGGGAACAGAGGCAGCCGCACGAGGCCTGTGAACCCACCGAAGACGATAAGCCTTCGTCACTTCGGATGGATGTCGAGTCCGACGACCCACGTCGTGCGGCATCCGGGGCAGTGGACCTCTCGTGTCGTCTGGTCGCCTTCGTCCGCGAGCTTGAACGTGAAGAACAGGGGATTGTTGCACCTCGGGCAACTGAAGTTGAGGCCGCCGACCGTCATCCGATGTCCTCGATGCCCGGCATCGTCTTAAGGATGCGTCCGGCCCCGGTAGATTTATGCAAGTCACGCCCTTGCCGAGCCGTCCGTGCTCATCGAGAAGGTCGTGGCTCCTCCGTTGGACAATAACGCGTACCTCGTCGTGGACGAGAAGAGCCATCAGGCCGCGATCGTCGATCCGGCCCTCGCGGGGGAGGAGCTCCTCGGGTTGGCGGAGAAACACGGGGCGAAGGTCCTGTTCATCCTCAACACCCACGGCCATCCCGATCCCACGGCCGACGATGATTCGATCCGCAAGGCGACCGGCGCAAAGATCGCGATCTTCGAGATCGACGCCCCGCGGTTGGAGAAGAACGCGCGGGAGACCCGGTGGTATCTTCCTGCGCCGCCCCCGCCGGTGAAGCCGGACCTCCTCCTGAAGGAAGGCTCGGAGATCCGCGTCGGCGACCTTGTCTTCCGGACGATGCACACGCCTGGCCACACGGAGGGAAGCGCGTGCTTCCACATCCCCACGGAGGACGCGCTGTTCACCGGGGACACGCTGTACGCGGGCTCGCACGGCCGCACGGACACGTTCGGCGGCAGCCCCGCGAAGATGGTGTTCAGCCTCCGACGCGTTCGCGAGCTGCCGGATCGCACCCACGTGTACCCCGGGCACGGTCCGGAGACGACGCTCGAAAAAGAGAGTTGGCTGCTCGACCTGATGTATCCGATGCTCTGATCAACGCCGGCCGCTGGCGGCCCGCCAACTTCGCGCGGACGGCATTCTCCGGACCAATCGAATCGGTGCGATTCGCCGGCTGACCCCGAGGCCCAACCGCCGGTAGACGACCTTCATGCTGAACACGACGACGAGGAAGTAGGCGTACAGGATCGGCAGCGTCACCGGCCAGTAGTACTGCCACAGGATCGCAACGAGGCTGACGATGGCAAGGGCGCCGACGACAATCCGCAGCACGAACGTCTCGATGGCGGACCGACTCAGAGGCCCTCCATCGACCCCATAGTTCGTGTGGCGGACCGGCTCTTGGAACGCATGGCGGGCGGAGGCCCAGACCGCGAAGACGAGGACGGGAGTGAGGACCGACATCACGAAATGGGCGGGCCCCGTCGTGATCGTCAGGTCGATCACCCACGCCGCGTAAGCGATGAGCGAGGCCTGGAACACCCGCTTCCTCCGGTAGATTGGGAGGAAGTTCGGCATGATGACGGTCTTCAGCGTCCGCTTCACGAGTTCGGCCCCGAACGTGATCGATTTCGGGAGCCGGTTGGAGAAAAAGGTCGCGATGCGATCCGAGCGCTTCATCAGAATCGGGGCGAGGGAGCTCATCACGATGCAGAGGATGCCCGCGAAGGGCGTGAGGTATTTCGCCGCGTAGTCGTTCGACAACTGGGGATTCGCCTCGATGGCGCGCGCCCCGACCGTCGCATAGAGGATCGCCTCCTCGTTCCGCGCAATCATGCTCGTCCCGATGGCGGTGGCCGCCCGTCCGGAGAAACCGATGAAGTAGGCGAGCGAGGCGGTCAGGAACAGGTCGTTCAACAGGATCAGCGGCACCGCGATGACGAGCATCGGCAGGACGGACGGCAGCGCGGACAGATCGATGAGCATCCCGAAGCTGAGGAAGAAGATCGCGACGAACGCGTCCCGGAGCGACTCCATCTTCACCTTCAGTCGGCCGGCAATCCGCGTGTCGGCGAAGACCATCCCCATGAAGAAGGCGCCGACGATGGCAGGGATCCGGAAGGCCTCCGCGAGCGCCGCGGCGAGGAAGACCGTCCCGAGGGCAAAGAGGACGAACAGCTCCTCGCTCTTGATCCGCTCGAAGACGGCCGCGGTCCGCGGTACCACGACGCCCGCGAGCAGGGCGAAGAAGCCGATGAAGAGCCCGACGCCGGCGAAGAGGCCCGTGACGTCGACCGGCGTCTCGGAGGGCAGGATCATCCCGTTGGCGAGGGTCAGGATGAACATCGCGAGGAACGACTCCAGGATCACCATGCCGAGGAGGAATTCCGTCTCCTTGTTGCCCAGCCGCTTGAGGTCGATGAGCGACTTGGCGGCGATCGCGGAGCTGGACATGCCGATCACGCCGGCCATGAAGATCGTGTCGATGACCGGCCACCCGAGCCAGGCTCCGATGACGAAGCCCGCGAAGAAATTCACCGCGAGGTTCGTCGCCGCGAGGATCGCGGCGGCTTCCTTCGTCTTCATGAGCTTCGTGATGCTGAACTCGAGCCCCACGAAGAAGAGGAGCAGGACGAGGCCCAGCTGCGAGATGCTCTGGAGGAAGACGCTGTCCGAGAGGATCCCGTCGTACGACGCGCCGAGCAGTCGGAGGTGGATGTTCGGGCCGATCAGGATGCCCGCGATGATGTAGCCGATGAGGATCGGAAGGCGGACCCGCGACGCGATCGCGGCCCCGACGAACCCCACGCTCGCGATGACCCCGACGTCGAACATGATGGACGTCGTCTCAATCACGAGGACTCGCTTCCCGGTCCGGGTCCGCGGCGAGCGCGGTCGCTGGAAGCGTCCGCGCGAGAACCGAGGTTCCCATCCCGATGCGTCGCATCGCCATTCGTCGTACAAATAGGCGTTGTCAACGCGGAACGTGACGTCCGGTCAGGCGGATTCGACGGATGTCCGGGACGACCTTTATTACGCGTGCGCCGGTTCGGCGCACGATGGCCGACGAGTGGCACTCCTTGCCGGCCGACGATGTCCTCCGGAGACTCGACGCCTCTCCCTTGGGCCTCAACGCGAGCGACGCCGCCCGTCGGTTGGCCCGATTCGGTCCGAACGAGCTCGTGCGGACGGCTCGGATCAGCCCATGGAGGATCCTGCTCGCCCAGTTCGTCGATGTCCTCGTGATCGTCCTCATCATCGCGGCAATCATTTCGGCCGTCCTCGGCACCTTGCAGGGGGAACTCGCAGACCTCTATGACGCGATCCTGATCGTAGCGATCGTGATCATGAACGCGATCCTCGGCTTCGTCCAGGAGTACCGCGCGGAGAGGTCCCTGGAGGCCCTCAAGGGCCTCGCCGCTCCGAAGGCTCATGTGCTCCGCGAGGGAGGGGTCGTGACCGTCCCGTCCCGCGAACTCGTGCCCGGCGACATCACGATCCTGGCCGCGGGAGACCGTGTCGCGGCGGACGCGCGTCTCCTCGAGGCCGCCGGACTCCGCCTCAATGAGGCCTCGCTCACGGGGGAATCGCAGCCGGTCAGCAAGGGGATCGAGCCGCTACCGCGGGACTCGTTCGTCGGCGACCGGAAGAACATGGTGTTCATGGGGACCGCGGTCGAAGGAGGCCGCGGGAAGGCGGTCGTCGTCGAGACCGGGATGGCGACGGAGCTCGGCAAGATCGCCGGCCTCGTCCAGCAGGAGACGAAGGAGGAGACGCCGCTCCAGAAGCAGCTCGACCGCCTCGGGCGTCAGATCGGGATCGCCATCCTTTCCGCGGCGGGACTGATCTTCGGCATCGGCGTCCTCCGGGACCCAAGACACATCGAGCTCCTGTTCCTCACGGCGGTCGGCCTCGCGGTCGCCGCGATCCCGGAAGGCCTCCCTGCCATCGTCACGATCAGCCTCGCGCTGGGCCTGCAACGCATGATCCGTCGGGGCGCGTTGATCCGAAAGCTCCCCGCGGTGGAAGCCCTGGGCGCCGCGAGCGTCATCTGCTCCGACAAGACCGGGACGCTGACGAAGGGGGAGATGAACGTTCGAATCCTCGTCGCGGGAGCTCGATCGTGCGAAGTCAGCGGGGAAGGATTCGACCCCAAGGGGACGGTCAAGGCGGATGGCCGCCCCGCGGACCCGGCCGCGGACGCGGGATTGAGGCGTCTCTTGGAATGCGGAGTCCTGTGCAACGACGCGTTCCTGAAACGAGACCGCGACCGGTGGATCGTCGAGGGCGATCCCACGGAAGGAGCCCTCATCGTGGCGGCGGTCCGGGCGGGCCTCGACGTCGAGGCCGTCCGGACACGCTGGCCTCGAGTCGCGGAGCTCGCATTCACGTCCGAGCGCAAGAAGATGTCCACACTTCACGCGGCCTTGCCAGCGTCCGAGGTCCAGCACATTCTCGCGGTCCCGGAAGCGGAGCGGCACCAGAGGCTCAAGGATCTGAATCTCGTCCTCCATGTGAAGGGAGCTCCCGAGCGCATCCTCGCGGCCTGTTCTCATCATCTCGTCGATGGAGAGCGCAAGCCTCTCACCGATGACGACCGCGGGCAGTACCTGTTCCGGAACCAGGAACTTGCGATCCGGGCCCTCCGGGTGATCGCGCACGCGACGCGCGAGTTTTCAGGCGGCGTTCCCCCGCTCACGGAGGCGGCGCTGGAGACGGACCTCACGTTCCTCGGCTTCGCGGGGATGATGGACGCCCCGCGGGCGGATGCGATCGAGGCGATCCGCCGCTGCAAGAAGGCGGGGATCCGGGTCGTCATGATCACGGGGGACCACAAACTCACAGCGATGGCCGTCGCCCGCGAGATGGGCATCCTCGAGGAAGGGGAGATCGCCCTGACCGGCGAAGAGCTCGAGAAGATGTCGGACGAGGAACTCCTCCGCCAGGTCGAACGGATCCGGGTCTACGCGCGCGTTGCGCCGGAACACAAGATGCGCATCGTGGACGCCTGGAAGAAGGCGGGGCACATCGTCGCGATGACAGGCGACGGGGTGAACGACGCCCCGGCCCTGAAGAGGGCCAATCTCGGCGTCGCGATGGGGATCACCGGGACGGACGTCGCCAAGGAGAGCGCCGACATGGTCCTGACCGATGACAACTTCGCCTCCGTCGTCGCGGCGGTGGAAGAGGGCCGCGGGATCTACGAGAACATCCGAAAGTTCGTTGCCTTCCTGCTCTCCGCGAACGCGGGGGAGGTCCTCATCATGTTCATCGCGACAGTCGCGATCGCCGACCCGGCGTTCCTCCCGTTCTTTGCGCCCGTCCAGCTCCTCTGGATCAACCTCGTGACGGACGGCTTGCCGGCCCTCGCGCTCGGCGTGGACCCGTACCCGACGGACATCATGGAGCGACCGCCTCGGAATCCGAAGGAAGGCGTCCTCTCAAGGGACATCCTCTTCCTGATCGTCGTCGTCTCGGGGATCCTCACCGCGGGCACGCTCGGAGTCTTCTTCCTCGAGCTGCGCGAAGGAGCCGACCCCACTCGGGCCCAGACCGTCGCCTTCACGACGATCGTGTTCTTCGAGCTCTTCCTCGTGTTCGCGATGCGATCCCCCCGCCAGACCATCTGGGAGATCGGCCTCTTCACGAACACGAAGCTCATCTTGGCCGTCCTCGGTTCGATGCTCCTCCAGGCGGCGGTGATCTACATCCCGTTCCTCCACGGTGTCTTCGGGACAGAGCCTCTGACCGTCCTCGACTGGGTCGAGACGCTCCTGATCTCGTTCAGCGCGTTCGCGTTCGTCGATGTGCTCAAAGTTGTCCGTCGCCGGATGAGGTCGTAGCCGCGATGCTCGAGGTCGATGGGTCGCACGGGGAGGGCGGCGGACAGCTCCTCCGGATGGCGGTCGCGCTCTCGGTGCTGACGGAGCAGCCGATCCGCGTCATGCGGATTCGGACCGGCCGGAAGAACCCGGGACTCGCGGCCCAGCACGTGACCGCCGTCGGCGCCCTCGCGAAGATGTGCGACGCCGAGGTGGACGGCCTCCAGATCGGATCGTCGACGATTACATTCCAACCGGGGAAGATTCAGCCAGGGGCCTATTCGTTCGATGTCGGCACCGCGGGAAGCATCACCCTCGTCCTCCAGGCCCTGATCCCGGTCGCCACCGCGGCGCCAAGCCCGGTCCGACTGCGCGTCGTCGGGGGAACCGACGTCCCCTGGTCCCCGCCGGCCGACTTCTTTGCCCGCGTGTTCCTCCCCCTCCTCCGTCGGGTGGGAGGCCGCGTCGAGGTGGAGGTGATGAGGCGGGGATACTATCCTCGCGGCGGAGGGATTGTCGAAACGGTCGTCCAGCCGACCCGCGAGTGGTCTCCGTTCGGCGTCACTGAGTTGGGGAAGATCGAGCGCGTTCGGGGAATTGCCCATGTTGCGAACTTGCCCGAGGAAATCCCAAAGCGGATGAAGCATGCCGCGGTCCGACGTTTCCATGGCCTTGCGGACGTCAAGATTGAGGAACGGACATATCGGGGCGAGGAAGCCGTCGGACAGGGCGGCGCGTTCGTACTCTGGGCGGAGTCGGACTCGACCATGCTCGGATCCAATTCCCTCGCCCGCCGCGGCGTATCGTCCGAACGAGTTGGAGAGGAGGCTGCCGGGTCGCTCTTGGCCGAGATCGAGTCCGGATCCACCCTCGACGTCCACCTGGCGGATCAGCTGTTGGTCTACCTCGCGCGGGCGACCGGACCCTCGACCTTCTACGCCCGGCAGATCTCCGGGCATCTGGACACGATGATGTGGCTCTTGCCGCAGTTCCTGCCATGTCGGTTCGCGGTGGCCAACGAAGGCCCCCGAATGCGCGTGTCCGTCGAACCGCAGGCCTAGCCGTACATGCTCGGTCGCGCGGGCTCGCTCGGTTTCTTCGCGACCTCGGTCTGGTGGTGGATGTTCTTCAGTTGCAGCTCGATCCGTTCCGCCTCTTCGTACAAGGGCCTCGCGTCGAGCTCCGTGTGAAGGAGGAGCTTGTCGATGACCTCGATCGCGCGGGCCGCCGCGCGGGCATCCGGGTAGTCAGGGTGGGCCTCGCTGAGCAGCGTGATCACGTCGAAGTCGCGCTTCCGCCCCTCGTTCAGGAGGACTCCAGCGACGCCCGTGATGACGCCCTCCTCGAAGACCGTGATGTGGTTTTTGCGGATCATGTCCATCGACTTGTCCGTCGAACCGATCCCGTAGACCTCGACCTGGCGCTCGGCCTCGTCTTCGCGGGCGTCGACGATCAGCCCTTCCGGGCACACGAGGAGGTTGCACCGGGCATCTTGGGCCCAGTCCAAGACGGTGGCGGCAATCGCCTTGATGAGGTTCGGCGGCGGCTGGAATTCCGAGATGAACACGACGATCTGGTCTCGGTCGTCCATCTTCGGGCCCGCGTAGATCCGGACGGGGTTCATCGGCTGTCCGTCGCGGACGAGGGCGACCGTCGGGAAGTAGACGGAGTCCATGATGCCGATCTGGACGAGGTTCAGGGCGTTGATCAGGTAGTTCGCGACGATCGAGCTAACCAGACCCACGCTCGGGAAGCCGTCGATGACCGTGGCTCCGCGGAGATCCATCCGCTTGAGCTCGTAAATCTGGATTCCTTCCATCGGCGCCCGCGGTCCATCTCGAGGTGGTTACTTAAAGATGCGCGGGCCGAGTCTGCGACTTGAGAACGAATCGTCATGGAGAGAGGATTTCGTACGTGTTGACAAAGTCAACGCCGCCGCGGCGCAGCATGACTCCCACCGTGCAATACTTCTCCGACGAAAGGTCGATGGCCCTCTTGACGGCCGCGTCGGTGAGGCCCGTCCCGCGAACGCGATAGTGGAGTCGGATCTTCGTGAACACTTTCGGATCCTCGCTCGCGCGGTCCGCCTCCGCATCGATTTCGAGAGAGGTGAGTCGGACCCGCTGCTTCTGAAGGATCAGGACGACGTCGGCGGCGGTGCAGGCCATCACGGAGAGGAGGGCGCCTTGCACCGGACTCGGACCCCGCCGGGTCTCGCGGTCGCCGGCATCGAATCGGATTTCCGCGGTCTCGTCGGCGATCGCTCGGAAGCGCAGGCCTTCTTCGTGGACCAGGTGACCCTTCATGCGACCTCACCGACCCTCGCAGTTCGACTCGATAGATGAACTTCGCTCCGAACCCGCAAAGGTTGTTTATCCGGACGGCGCATCGGATGGATGTGCGGCCGCACGTCGTCATCAACGCCGCGATGAGCGTCGACGGGAAAATCGCGCTCTCCGGAGGGAAGCCCGTCCGTTTGAGCAACGAGGAAGACCTGCGGCGCGTCCACGCACTCCGCGCAAAAGCGGATGCCGTCCTCGTCGGGATTGGCACGGTCCTGAAGGATGATCCAAAACTCACCGTGAAAGCCGAGTACGTGAAGGGGCGAAACCCCCTGCGGATCGTGCTCGATTCGAGAGGCAGGACGCCGGCGGGCGCCAACGTCCTCGATCGCAGCGCCCCGACCTTGATCGTCACGTCGGAGGCGAGCAAGCGGACCTTCTCGGAGGTCGAAGTCTTGCGAATTGGGAAGGACGAGGTCGATCTCGAATCCCTCCTCGATCGTCTGGCAGCGCGAGGCATTCGCCTCCTCCTCGTCGAGGGCGGGAGCACCGTCATCGGGTCGTTCCTTCGGCGGGGCCTTGCCGACGAACTCAAAGTTTTCGTGGCGAGCGAAGTCCTGGGGGGTCTTTCGGCTCCGACGCTCGTGGGAAGTCGGGACGCAACGCCGGCCGAAGATG